>JAUIJJ010000089.1 GCA_030431385.1 bacterium
CGATGAGCACCTTCCCCGGTGGCGAGTACAACCCCGAGGTGGAATCAGTAGTTACTGAATGGATCGAAAGGCAGAGCGAAGACAACAACATGTAACTAGTCCGCAACTGCTCTCACGCGCTCTCGCACCTCACCGTGCGGGGGCGCTTTTTTGTTTTGAGAGGTCGATTTGCCTGGTGGCCTCGCCTTCCCCTTTACTTCCGGGCCAACAGCATTAGGCTCGTCGACATGATCCACTCCGGCGGCAGAGAATACACGCGAGCAGAGCTTCGGTGGTACATCGAGCATGCAGGCGTTTGCCCCGGCGACGTTCTGATTGTTCACTCGTCGCTCAAGGCGATCGGTTGGATCACGGGCGGTCCGATCAATCTGATTCGCGCTTTGCGCGACGTGCTCGGCTCAACGGGCACCTTGATCATGCCGACGTTTACCTTCAGCCTTGCTGGCTGGGATTTCCCACCCTTTAACCCGTCGGTGACGCGTAGTCGCGTCGGGCTATTGACGGATACGTTTTGGCGGCTGCCGGGTGTGATCCGTTCGATCCATCCGACCCACAGCTTCGCTGCGCAAGGCCCGCTGGCTGGCGACATGACGCGAAACGCGCTGGAGTATCAACCGCTCGGCATCGGGAGCACCGTCGACCGCGCGCGACAAGCCGGCGCGAAGATCCTCCTCCTTGGTGTCGGCCAAGACCGGAACTCGACGGTTCACCTCGCCGAGTCCATGTCCGCCATGCCCTATCTCCGCGTGCCGTTCGCCGTGGGATGCGAGTACGACATGGCGAAGATTTCGCTCCCACCGGCGTGTGCGCCGGAACGCGTTCGGATTACGGAGATGCCCGGCTCCTCCGAGGGTTTTGCCGTTCTCGACGAGCGGCTCCCGAAACTTGGCGTAGCTCGCGATGTTCCCCTCGGCGAGACACCGTGCCAGATCATGGACTCGCGCGAGTTGTGCGATTCAGTAGTAGAGATGCTGGCGGAGGATCCCTATCTGTTCCTAAGGGGTCCGGAGCCCACGGCCATCTCCAACCGACGACGCGATTTTTTAGACGAATACTATGCCAATCGCTCTCAGAGCACGGCGATCTGACGAAGGCTCATTTATGGATTCAGCAACGACGAAAATTGTGTGGCTCGAGCCGCTGGCCGCGTTTACTGCCCGCTGGGTTGAGGTCGAAGACGAGGCGGGGCGTGAGCTCCCTCCCGCAAAGGAAGTTCTCAAGAGGGCACTCACCCGAACCAACAAGCTGAAGCAGCAGACACCAATGGAGTTCCCCCGCCCGCTCGCCAACGACCGCCAGTGGGAGTCCCGCGACGCCGACGAGCCCGTTCGTCGAATCCGCAGCGCTCTTCGCGAGCTCGGCTGGAAAGTCATCATCGCTGAAGGGCCCCGCACCCGAAACCAGGCGCTTGTTCAGGGAGACGCCATCGACGGTAATCTGGTGCTGATGGACATCTACACAACCGAGGCCACGCTCGCGCGGCTGGTGGAGAACGGCTGCCCGTTTCCGCTAAAACTCGGCGACGCGCTGGGCCTTCGGTTGGCAGAAGAGCTGTTCCACGCCGTCTCCGAGCGCCTCGGCAACGAACCGCCGGAATCGTGGGTGGGCGAGTTGTCCATGGCGATCTACTGCCAGGAAGCTCTCGGCTGGCCGTTTAACCCGATGGCCGCACAGCTGATCGAAGCCCGCCAGTGAGTGCGCGGCCGCGCATCTACCTCGACTACAATGCCACCACGCCCACCGATGAGCGGGTTGTCGAGGCGATGCTACCCTACTTCACCAGCGAATTCGGAAACGCCTCCTCGGGCCACGAGTTCGGCCTCGCCGCCCGCGAGGCCGTCGAGCGAGCGCGGGAGCAAGTGGCCACGCTCATCGGCGCGGAACCCAACGAGATCATTTTCACAGGCGGCGCGACTGAATCCAATAATCTAGCGATCAAAGGAATGACCCGCGCCCGACGTACCCGCTCGAGTTCGATCGTGACCTGTGTCACGGAACACCGCGCCGTGCTCGACCCCTGCGCCCGCTTGGAACGCGAGGGCGTCTCCGTTACGCGAATCGGGGTGGACCGCGATGGTCAGCTCGACATGGGGGAGCTGGGGAACGCGATCACCGAGGAGACAGCCCTCGTCTCGATCATGCACGGAAACAACGAGACCGGAGTCCTCCATCCGCTCAACGAGATCGGGGAGGCGTGCGCGGAGCGCGGCGTGATCTTTCACACCGACGCGACGCAGACGGTCGGCAAGCTTCCCGTCGATGTCCGGGCATCTCAGGCGCATTTGCTCTCGCTGAGCGCGCACAAGATGTACGGACCGAAAGGCGTCGGCGCGCTTTACGTGCGCCGGCGAAACCCTCGGGTGAAGTTGATGGCAGAGCTCGATGGCGGAGGCCACGAGCGGGGTCTGCGCTCTGGCACCCTCAACGTCCCCGGGATCGTTGGGCTCGGCGCCGCAGCCGAGCTCCGTCAGAGCGAAATGGCCGCCGAGGCGGTTCGGCTCGGCGCGCTGCGTGATCGGCTGCGGGACGGCTTGACCGGTGAACTTGATGCGCTTGTGCTCAATGGCGGCGGTGACTTGCTGCCCAACACGCTCAATATCGCCTTTGGGTTTGTCGACGCGCAGGCCCTTCTCAACGCCATGGAAGAGGTCGCCGTGAGCACCGGGTCCGCTTGCTCCAGCGCCGAGCCGGAGCCCAGCCACGTGCTGCGGGCCATGGGGCGCGACGACGAATCGATTCAGGGCTCCGTGCGGTTTAGCCTCGGTCGGGAGACGACTTCTGAGGAAATCGAATTGGTGATTGAAAAAGTGGTGCGTCTTGTGCGACACTTAAGATCAATGTCGCCGCTATACGAAATGCACAAGAGCGGCCAGTGAGGGGATTTCCCACTCACCTTGACATGATCAACGACAGGCACGGAGGATTGGTGCCGTTTCGTTTAAGTGAGAAAGGAGGATCATTCCCGATGATCAAGCTGACACAGCCAGCGGCCGACGAGGTTCGCAGGCTGCTCAACAATGAGTCGAAAACTGACTGGGGGCTGCGCGTCGGAGTGACCGGCGGCGGTTGTTCCGGGCTCCAGTACACGCTCGCTTTCGACGAAAAACCGCGTCATGACGACACGATCTTCGAGATTCTCGATGTGAAGGTCTTCGTCGATCCGAAGAGCTACCTGTTCCTCAACGGCATCGAACTCGATTTTTCGACGGACCTGCTAAACGGTGGATTCAAGTTTACCAACCCCAACGCCGACCGTACCTGTTCCTGCGGCACTTCGTTTTCTGCCTGATCTGATTTTCGCGAAGGTGCCCAGCAACGCATGCGCAAGCCTCTCCTGAGCAAGTCAACCGTCGCGCTCGCCGGTCTCGTGGTCTTCATGCTGGGGAGCGTCGCCGAGCACGTACCCGCACAGGGCCCCAAAGGCGTCGAACTCTTCGACGTACGGGTGATCTCGATCCGCCATCACGACACGACTTCATACACACAAGGTTTGGAACTCGATGGCTCGCTGCTCTTTGAGAGCGGTGGGCGATACGGCGAATCGACGCTTCGCGAGGTCGAGCCGTATAGCGGCGTGGTTCTTCGCAAGATTGCCGTCCCCGACCAGTACTTCGCCGAGGGCCTGACGATTGTGGGCGACAAGATTTATCAGATCACCTGGCGCGAGGGTACGGCCCTCGTCTACGACAAGAACACCATGAGTCAGGTGAGTGAGTTCACCTACTCCGGTGAAGGATGGGGAATCGCCTATGACGGCGAGAAACTCATTATGAGCGACGGCACCAACAAACTCACTTATCGTGACCCGGAAACCTTTGAAAGTATCGGTGAAACCCACGTGCAGTTGAACGGCAATCCGCTCAATGGGCTCAACGAATTGGAATACGTGAACGGTTCGCTGTACGCCAATGTCTACCGAACGACAGTGATCGCGCGAATCGACCCGATGAGCGGAACAGTGACGGGTCTCATCAACGCCGGGAAATTACTCTCACCGCAGGAACAGGCCTCGGCGAGCGTGATGAACGGTATCGCCTATGACGAGTCTACCGACAGCTATCTGATAACCGGAAAGAATTGGCCAAAGATGTTTGAGGTGGAATTTGTCCCTCGCGCGGAAGCAGCGAACGGCCTACAGCTTTTTTGACAGCGCCATCGTCCGCCACTCACCATAGAACAATACAATTCGCAAGAACACGATGGGGAAGAAGTGCCCGAGCAATCGACCCAATGATGTCGTGATGTGGAAGATCAAATTCAACGGAGTGAAGATATACACAATAGTGTATGCTGTCATCCAAAGGATGATGATCGCATCGAGAAAGAACGATCCCCGCGCGAACCAGTTTCGAATGCTCAGAATCACAATCACCAAATAGAAATACCAGAAGAAGCTCCACTTATCTACACGACTCACGTCGCCGATGAACTCGGAGATAATGATCGGATATCGCTTGTGGACAAAGTCGAGGTTTTCCGGTCGAATCATGTCGAAGAACTTCTCGTCGTACAGATTCGGCATCATGGCGCTTAGTATCGAACCGGGGGCCGCAACGAGGATCGTAATCCCGAGCGCCATCAGCCCGTGCTTCAGAACGACGACTTTCTGGTTCTTGGGTGTCGCCAGCCACTTCAGGCCGTTCGCTGCGTAGATGACAGCGAATGCGACCATACCTTCTTTCTTGGTTACGAGACAGAGGCCACACAAGATCGATGCGAGTATTAGGTAATACAGTTTCTTCTCGCGCCAATAGAAGTAATACAATCCAGCAGAGAACGCCGCGAAGCATGCGAGAGGAAAGTCAACGTCGCCGTTCGTGATGCCGATACCGCCGCGCGCCCAGTACCAAGTGTAGGGATATGCGGCGAAGAAGAAGACTATGAGTGTCGCAAGTGACCTGTTCGTGAATCGCGCCGACCAGTGGAACAGAAACAGGAGGAAGAACATCAGAAAGACAATGTTCAAGATTCGCACAAAGTCATCGCTCTCGGCGCCGAGGAAGTTATAGAGGTTATAGTTCGCAATCGGCATCAATAGCGGGTAATCGCGGTGGTAATGAACCCTCAATGGGTCGAGAAAAGCTTCGCTGAAAATTGTGTGTTCGTGGAATAACAACTTGGATTTATAGATCCAAATCGACTTCCCATCGTAGTAGATATTCATCGTGAAGGTCAGCGCCTGAAAGATCAGAACTGCGACCATGGTGATAACCATCGTCCACGCCAACCAATAGAGAATACGGTACTGCTTGTCCTCCGGCCCGAGGGCGAGATCGAAGCCCTGAAATCTTGCGAAACTCAATCTCGGATGCTTGTAAAACAGCGTCCCGAAGAGGACGAGCGAACTCATTATGTAGATAGGGAACCAGACCTGTCGGAGTATCAACAGGCTTAGCATGTAGACAATGCCCTGAAAGGCAATGCCGAGGGCGAAACTCACCGGCAGCCAAAGCTCCGCCGGGTAGCGCTCTTTTTCGTCGGAAGGAATTAAACGCAAAACCGCCCAGCCCGTCGCTATGAGGACCGCGAAGTATACGAGAGTCATAAATGGGAAGAAGGCGGGATTCATTTGATTTTCTTGAAGAAGCTCTTTTCAGGATAGATCGTGCTATAGCAGATAACCCAGTCGATATCTTTCTCTTCGATCATCTCTTTAAAGAGACGCTGGACTTCCTCGTCGCTTTTCGGCTCGTAAGGAGTGTAAGTGGCGAAGGGATCGGTGAGCGGGTAGATTGGATCGTCGACGTGCTTCCACGCATAGCACTCCATCGCGTTCTTGTTCAACACGATCTGGGCTTCTTCCAACATGTAGAGTTTTCGTGGATAGACATCGTAGGTAATCAGGTGGCCGCGCATGTCGCCAATAAGTGCGATGTTCGCATCTTCGGGAATCTCTCGCAGCGCCGCGTGCAAGAATTGGTAATTCGGATAGTACTGATTGAGGTTTGTCACCTCTTCCGATATTACCTCGTCGGAGACGTTCGCGAAGGAGCCGCGCAGAATCGCCACCCCACGTGTTGCATGGTGCATACTCTCGTAGAGAGAATGCCACATACACAACCCAATCACCAGAACCGTTACGATCACATAGGTATCATAATGAAAGTCAGTGCTGCGGCGCAGCTTTTTGTAATCCAGAGTCAGCAATACTCTCACCATAAAGATGATGAACGCTGCTTGGATAAACCGATCGGGGAAGTCGAAATTCCACCGATAGAATATCCAGTTGCTGAAGAGCGTCGCAATGAGTGCGACGCCGCAAATCACGCCCAGAATATCGAGAAACAAACAAAACTTCGCGCGCAGATTCATGGCCGGTACTCCAATTCGAAGTATGGAATACCGGTCTCGTCATCGATGACGGAGGCTTGACTGTATGTCAACTGACCCATGCGATTGTAGACTGGCTCGTCGTAAGAATAGAAGCGTATCTTCGTGTGGTGATAGTTAAGCATGTTCAACCCTTGCTGAGGGTTTGTGATGCTGGCGACCATGTCGGGGTCGTCTTTCATCGCGAAGAAGTAGGGCAACACGCTTGGGTGAGGGATCATCTCAAGGGCGATGAGCGCGTCTTCTTGCTCAAGCCGTCCCTCGTTCCACGCATCGACGATGTGGGGAATCGAGAAACGATTGTTCATACGCCCGAGCACAAACGACGCGTCTTTGCGAAAGTCCTTATTCGGGTGATGGAGGAGTTTCTCGACGTACTTTGCGTGTCCCTCGCGCTCCAGTTTTCTCATGTAGCTGAGCGCCCGCTTCACATCCTTATCCTCGGAAGACGCGAGTTGCTCGACGAGAAACTCGTCCGAGGGCGCCGAGCCGGTATAGCGAATCGCCATCCCCAGCACAAATGGGAGAAGGACCGGCAGAAAGAGTCCGAAAATAAACAGGATTTTGCGAAGCGTTGTATTCATGGCGGGCGGAGTACTACTGAGGACGCGGAAACCGCTGCAAGCCGAAAGCCCGCAGTTTCCTCACATCAAGCGGTACAAGCGTATTATCAGACGTTAGCGCCCTGCTGCTCGTCGCGGAGGACTTTCCCGGCATTGCGGACGGCTTCGAAGATCTTCGCGTAGCCGGTGCAGCGGCACAGGTTCCCCGCGAGCCCGGCCTGGATCTCTTCGTCGGTGGGGTCGGGGTTTTTCTCCAACAGGTTCTTCGCCCCCATCAGCATTCCCGGGATGCAGAATCCGCACTGGCAGCCGCCAGCTTCGATGAGAAGCTCTTGTAGCGGATGAAGGTGCTGAATATCGGGCGCCATTCCCTCGATCGAGGTAATCTCCTCGTCATCGAAGCTGTGGGCGAATAGCAGGCAAGAGCACATCGCGCGGCCACGCACCTCGACTGTACACGCCCCGCACTCGCCAACGCCGCAGCCCTCCTTCGTGCCAGTGAGCCCGCAATCTTCGCGCAGTACATCGAGCAGCCGAGCGCCGGGCGGAACGGAAATCTGATACGACTTACCATTCACCCGCAGGTGGAGCGGCTTGCGCGTTTCGTTGACTGTGTTTTTCATAAGCATCTGAGGTCACTCCGGGTTTGGGTCGTGGAAAACTAGGCCAATGTCTCCGAGGCTTTGCGCGTGCCGGTGAGCTTGAACCCGCCTACGTCCTGCAAGAAAAGCCGCGCATAATTCGAGCAGAGCATCCGCTTGTATTCGGCTGTCCCGCGCACGTCGCTGAGCGGGGTGATATCCTGTTGCACCGCGCGGACGGCTTCTTCGATGAGCTCCTCGGTGAGCTCCTTCCCTTCGACAACAGCCGAGGCGCTCTTGCCCATCATCGTCTTGGGGCCAGCGCAGCCGAACGCGAGCCGCAAACGCTTCACGGTTCGCGGTCCGCTCATCTCGACGAATCCCGCCATGGAGACAATGCTGATTACCTGGGCCAAACGAGGCCCAGCCTTCAGAAAGTCATTAGTCATCCAACTATCCGGAGCGCCCCCGCTTCCGAACGGCGGGCGCGGGACGACGGTGTGGAGCTTCGGAACCTTCATAGCATCGGGCTGGAAGCCGCGCGGATCGCTCGCGAGGTTTGCCAACGGTACGCGAATCTCTGCGATCAGCTCATCTTCTTCCATGACAGTCTTGCGCGGGCGAATCGCGAACTCTTCAGCGCTGACGGTGCGCTCGCCGCGCTTGCTCTTGAGCACGACGGTTCCCTCCAGCGCGATGACGCAGGGAACGGTATCCCCCGCCGGGGAAGCCGTCGCCATGTTGCCACCGAGCGATCCGGCGTTCTGAATCTGAGGGCCACCCAGCCACGCACAGGACTTGTACATAGCGGGAAAATTTGTGCGGATAAACTCGTTTGCAAGGCAATCGGCGGCAGTCGCGCCCGCGCCGAACACCAGCTCGGAATCGGTTTGGCGGATATCCGCAAAGCCGGGGATGCGGCTGAGATCGAGAATGACGCGAGGCGACCAGCGCCCCGCCCGCATAAGCACGAGCAAGTCCGTCCCGCCGACGAGCGGATAGCACTCGCTGCCGAACTTCGCGCGCACCTCGAGCGCCTGCTCGATGCTCTCGGCTCGGATGAAGTCTTCCACCGGGTTCGCGACGTACGTCTCTACGGAATGGCTCGTCATGGGCAGTCCACTTTCTCGATTTGCAAACCCGTCATCATGTAAATCCCCGCAGGGAAGGCAACCTTAAGTTCTGGCTCAATGGCCCGCCAACTCTCCGAACTCCCTAAGTCCGAAAAGCGTGAGGTGCGGAATGAAGTCGAACTTATGGGCGAGGTGACCCCGCACAAGCCCTGAATCTCCGCCCGTGCAGAGAATCCGAAGGGGGCTGCCGAGCTCGACTTCCGCTTCGTCGATGATCCTATCGATGGCACCGGCGATGCCGAGATAAACGCCGGATCGAATCGCCGCGTCGGTCGAGTTTCCGATGGCTGTGATACGGCCTTCGGACGAATCAACCGCCGGGAGCCGACCGCGCGTGGCCTCAACCAGCGAGCGCACCTGCAACTTCGGCCCGGGGAGAATCGCGCCCCCGCAAAAGTCGCCGTCGCGGTCGATGAACTCCAGATTCACCGCCGTTCCGATGTCGACGACACACGCGAGCTTGCGACGTCCGTGCGCGCGAAGCGCCAACACGTTGGCGAGCCGATCGGGTCCGGGAACGCCGCTTTCGTAAAGGATTTTGAAGGGGAGTGAAACCTCCGCCTGGAGCGCTCTTGGCTCGAAACCCGGCGCCAGCTGGCGCGCGAGCTCGCCCACGAGCGGCTCTTCAGCCGGGCGACCGCAAACGTACACGGTCCCCAGATCGGCGGCGGGCTCGTCGCTGAGTCCGGCCACCGCTTCGGCGAAGAACTCTTCCCGGTCGTGGACGAGATGATCGCGCTCGAGGGCGACGACCTTCTTCAATTCACCGTCAATGAAACTCGCCACCTTGATGCACGAGTTTCCCGCATCGATTGCTCGAAACACAGCCATCGTTTAGTTCCTTCCCGGCGTCGACGGCGCGAAGGACCACGCACCCGCCGCAGAGCTCTGGACGCCATTCGCCGCGTCGTAGACAACCGAACCGTTCGAAATCACAACTTCCGGAGTTGCCTCGAAAGCCTGCTCGCCACCACTGAGCAGCGCCTCGTCATAGGCGACGATGTCGGCGCGGGCGTTGCGCTGGATCGTACCGACGTTACCCATCCGGAAAGCGTGGGAATTCTGCATCGCCAGCAGGCTCAGCGCGGAAGTGATCGCTCCGCTTTCACGGGCGTCGACGGCCCGCAGAATCTTGCCAAGGAAGTTCGGCGCAGGGAGCCTACCAAAGCTCAGACCGCCATAGCCGACCTGAATCGGAAGCCAATCGAAGGGGTCGTCTTCTGCGTCCATGCTGAGCGTGATCTGACTGGGGCTTCGGAGCAAATCGCCGACGAAACTGCGCAGCTCGTCCTGACGAATCGGCGCTTCGCCGCGCTCTTCCTTCAGATGAGTGAGGTGAATGTGAAGGAGACCACCGGAGGGCGACGGCGACGCTTGGAAGAACACGTCCAACCCGAGCAACGCCCTGTTCCGATTCCCGAGGTCCGGCATGGT
Organism: bacterium; assembly: GCA_030431385.1. Taxonomy (GTDB): domain Bacteria; phylum Sumerlaeota; class Sumerlaeia; order SLMS01; family SLMS01; genus JAUIJJ01. The sequence continues at coordinate 10,042 of JAUIJJ010000089.1, forward strand.
TACGGGATGAAAGAGATTGGCGAATGACAACAGGTCTTCTGGCGCGATCGAGAGGTCCTGCACGAGCAGGCCCGCGAGCTCTGACATGCCGTGGCGTCGCTGAATCTCGGCGAGGGAAGTCACGCGCTCGAAGGCGATGATGTTGATCGGAGGCACCTTGTGCGAAACCGCCTGCATCCAGTTTTCACGGGCGCGATTGCTGGCGAAGGGTCCGTAGCCACAGGCCACGGTGGTGATGCCAGCCCGGAGAAACTTCGCTGCGACGTCAGACGCAGGAACCTCGCCGTCGAAATTGATCGAGGGAGCAATCGCGAGATAGCCGGGCAGCAACACCTTGCCACCCGTATCGACCTCAAGCTTGCCCATATCGTCCTCGAGATCGCCTACCTGATGAATGGACCCGCCCCAGGCTAGTGGCTCCTGCGGGAGGCCGGCGCGCACATTGACGTTGATGGCAAGGTCTGCGCGAAAAGGCGCGCGCCCCTGACCGTTGAGGATTTTCCCGCCGCGCAGCAGCACGTCGTAAAACTGTTTCCCGGCATCGAAGGGGATTTGATCGTAGGCCGCGCCACTGGGCTTTTCGTCTTCCGCTGCGGCGACCGCGTAGAGGCCCCTGAGAAGCGACATGGCGAAAAGGCGGCGGACGAAGTCATCGCCTCCGCGCTCGGGGTACCAGCCTCCCGCCTCGATCAGTATCGACGAAACACCCCAGCGCATCATGCTGTCGCCGAAGGCGCGGTGCATGTAGTCCGCCGTGTACTTGGCCGTATTGCCGGGGGCGTATTGCTGCACCGTTTGGTCCATCAATCCGATGACGTGTTTCGCGCGGAGCCGGACTTCGTTGTCGATGTCGCGCGGTTCAAACGGGCCTGCCTGAAACGCCAGCGCGGCATGCAGGCACGCCTGGGAGACGTGCTGCGAAGCGATATCGGGCTGAGCGAACAGGCGATCCTGGCCGCGCTAGAACGGCAGTGGGCGGCGCGGCGGCTTGATCTCGGGACCGACCCACCCGACGGAATGCTGGCGCACGAAGCCGGGCTG
>JAUIJJ010000090.1 GCA_030431385.1 bacterium
CAGATTTCGTTTTCCTGATGACCATCTTCAACTTCTCCCTGTGTGTGATTCAGTTTGAGACTGACGTCCTCTCTCCCGCTCGTGGTTCGAAGGCTCCTTTCCCCGCGATGATCGCGAATCGAATCGGCCACTTCTATCCCGCGAGGGTTATGGGGGTTCAGCGTTCCCGGACATTCACGGTAGCGAACCTGAACCGATCACAAACCTCGTCTCGGTACTTTTCAGGATAAGCACAGCCCTATGCGATTGAACTCCTAGAGTCAATAGGAGCATCTGGGCTGACGAATTAAAGTGGTAATAATCGTAATTCCTAGGGGTTCACTGTCGCGGTGCTGGTAGACAGCCGCGTTGGTGGTGGCGGATTCTACCGTGGGGAGGGGACGATCACCAGAATGTCGCCGACCAGAGACCACTCGAACTTTTCGTCCCCTTCGTTGAGCAGGCGGAGCGTTTGATCGAGCGGGAACTTGGTGAGAGATACGGCGGGGAGTCGCCGCTCCGAGAGGTTCGTCAGGATCAGATAGTCCACCTCGCCCGAGCTGTGGAACGCCTCACAGGCCTCCCGCAGCGCGTGTGAGTTGCTGCGCGTGCTAATGCTGACCGACGGCCAGCTCGTGTCTTCCAGCGTCGCGCGGTGTTCCGCGACGAGCGTTCCGGGGTGGCCGGGGCGCTGGGCGATCTCTAGCAGCCCACCGCTGTCACTGACATCCCAACCTGCCGCGAGTGAAAGCGCGTCGAAAGCGTTGCGAGGGTCCGCGTCGGTGAAGTGACAGGCGACCTCCACCTGCCTCGTTGTGACGTTTTCACCGAGCCGGTAGTTCACGCCGAATGAGCCGATTGAGCGGAGAACGTCTTCCACCTGCGCGCCGCGATCGGTCCGCATCGTGAGCGTTGGGGTCTGTTCAGGTGTCGAGTCCCGGGCGGGGGCGCTCGCAATGGGCAACGTCGGCGGCGGCTCCTCAGCAGCTTCGCCTGTCCAGACGGCGAGCCCTCCAACGAGCGTAACGATCCCCGCCGCGAGCGCGCCAACAACGAGAGCTGCACCGAGGACGAGCCCCACCGAACGCATTCGGCGTTTTGTGCGTCGCACAGCACTGGAAGACCGCTTTCGCGACGCGCTACCGCTGCCGCGGGAGCCAGACCCCTCCCGCTTGCGAAGCGGGATGGTGTCGCCGTAAACCTCTTGCGGAATGGAAGGGGCTGAGCTGGCTTCCTCGCCGGTGAGCCGGGCCCGGATTGCCAAGAGCTCTTCCTTGATGTCGCGATAGGAGCCGGGACGCTCCTCGGGCGTCTTTGCCGTCATCCTGTCGATCAGGTCCCAGATGTCGCCTCCGGCGAGTTCCTTAACCTTCGAGTCGTCGGGGAGCGGTTCGCTGGCGTGGCGGCTGATCGTCTCCCAAACCGAGCTGCTCTTGAACGGGATGTACCCGGCGAGACATTGGAACAGGGCGATGCCGAGCGAGTAGATGTCCGCCCGAAAGTCGATCGGTTTACCAGCGGCTTGTTCGGGCGCAATATAGTCCGGCGTGCCCATCACCGCGTTTGAGATCGTAAGGCTTTCGCTGTCGAGCTGCTTGCTCAGGCCAAAGTCCATCACCTTCACCAAGTCGTCGCCGCGCACCATGATGTTCGCTGGCTTCACATCGCGGTGGACGATGCCCTTGCGAGCCGCCGCTTCCAGTCCGTCGCAGCACTGGGCAAAGATGGCGAGAATGCGTTCAACCGTCAGAGGCGGTGGCGTCCGCAGCAGGTCGCGCAGTGTCTTTCCATCGACGAATTCGAGGACCAGATAGGGAGCACCCTCATGCTTGCCGACTTGATGAGTCGTCACCACGTTCGGATGGTTGAGCGCGGCAGAAAGTCGTGCTTCGCGCGTGAAACGGCGAACGAAGTCCGCGCTGCCGAGCAGCTCCTTGCGCACGAGTTTGATCGCGACCTCGCGCTGGAGTTCCTTATCACGGCAGCGCAAAACGATCCCCATGCCACCCTCACCGATGGACTCAATGACCTCATAACCGCCGATCATGCGCGGCAGCGGGAGTCCTGTTGGTGGCGTGACTTCGAGGATGCGGGTTGGATTGGCTCCCGAATCGCTGTTAGTTTGCCGGTCGTCTGTCATTAGTTTCCGCCATGCTCACCTCCAAAGTGAGCGGCCCCTCTTCGACCCTCAGGTCTGCTTCCAGGCGGTCGCGAGCGATCTGGGTGTAGTCGATTTTCGACGCCACCTCGATCGCCTTCTCGTAGGCCGCCCTCGCCTCCTCCATGTCGCCCAATCCCTCATAGGCGAGTCCCAGTGTGGTCCACGCGCGCGAGTGGCCCGGGTTTGCCGTTACCGCGCGGTTCAGGTAGTGCACGGCCTGACGTAGCTCCTTCATTTTGAAGAACGCCGAGCCGAGGTTGTTCAGGATATAGGGATCGTCGCCGTCGATCGTCAGAGCCAGTTTGTACTGCTCGACGGCATCACGCATTCTGCCTTCCCGTTGGAGAAAATTGCCGAAATCGTTGTAGGCCGCCGCTATTGTTTCGGGTAGACCTGTGGCCACATTGAACGATCGCTCTGCGGGGGTTGGGAACCCCGCCGCGGCATTCGCATGGGCGAGGTATAGGTTCGGCGCAACGTCTTCTGGACGCTGGCGAACCGCTGATTCGAAATAGCCGCGCGCTTCCAACGGATCGCCGTCGAGTAAGTATTGGTACCCGGTGTGGAGCGCGTTGCGATAGCTTGTGGCTTCTTGTGCCTTTTGAACGCGCGATGAAGTCGCGCCCATGAAAGCAGCCACGATCAACAGTACCCCCACAATCGACATGAACCGAAAACCCGCCGGCATCGGTACGTCGACGTCTCGCACCACGTGGAGGTTGTGATAGAAGTGGTGGAAGTCCCAGTGGCGGTTGAGCGTTTGTTGGATGCTGTTGAGGATGCCCTGTCGGTTTGGGCTGTACGGCTTCGGCTTCATCGCCCAACGCACCGGCAATTCCTCCGGCGAGTTGATCAGGAAGTCGCCCTTTACTTCTTCGAAGCCCTTGGGCTTGAAGGGTCTGTGAGGATCCACCCAAGTCGAAACCGTTTCCTCGAAACAATGGCGCAAGATCGCGTGCGCCACCATGACCCTTGGATGAATCTCGAAGCAGTAGACCAGCAGGATCGCGCCGGACGGCCATGCGAGTAGCACCCAGAGGTTGAAGTTTTCCCAAGCGATGCCGATCAGCGCCACAAGCAGAAGCAGCGTCAGCCCGAGCGTTAGGAAAAACCGGCCGACGGAAAGGGTGGGCACCGGCATTCCGGTGTGCTCGTGAACGAGGCCACACAGCAACTTGGCCTGTCGCGACTGCTCCTTCCACGAGAGGTCGTGATTCGGGAGCGGGCGGATGATGTCGGGGAACTGTTTGTCTTTCGCGATGTAGCTGAAGGTCGTTCGCTTCTGAACCTGTCGCCACACGACAACGGTCAGCACAGCGGCGATTCCGCACATGCCTGCGCGCACGAGCGCCCATTGACTATCAATGCCGTAGACGATCCAAAACACCGTCCACCAAAGGCAGATCGAAAGCACGATGGGAAGCGCGCCGAGGTTGATTGGGCTAGTCGACAGCGTTAGCTTTGCGTCGATTTTCTGGCGCACGTTGATATCGTTGGGATCGATGAGGAGGACTTCGCGGTAGCACTTCGCAGCTTCCTCATCTTGGCCGATGCGATCGTAGAGCTCGGCGAGCAACTCGTATCCGGCCTTTGCGTGCGGGTCTTCGTGCAGCGCCATACGACATTGCTCAATGGCTGCCTGCACATCGCTGGTCTCCGAAAGATCGCGGGCCTTCTGAAAGTGCTTCTCGAATTCGTTTTCTTTGTCCGCGTGGACGCGAACGTCCCACGGGTCGAACTCTGCCTGACGCTTGGCGTCTTCCTCCCGCTCTTGCTCAACATCGGATAGCTGCATTCCAGTCCCACAGGCGGGGCAGCCGGCTTCGGTTCTGGGAATTGTCTGGCCGCAGGCCCGGCAGATCACAGGTTTGTCTTCCTCAAACTCCTCCTCTTCGATTTCGTCGGGCTCTTTGTACTGACCTGACCCCGGGCGGGCCATGGTCCAGAGGAGACCAATGAGGAGCACGCCTCCCAGAAGAAACGGGAAGCCGACGTAGAAGATTGGATTGCGTGTGTCGGCGCGGGATTCTGCGTCGTGGTTGAGTATCTTGTCGAACTCGCCCCAGGCCGTCACTCGAACGGCCTCAGGGAGTTGCGGCGGTCGACTGGAGTTGCTTGTCGCCGGGATGCTGGCCGCACGCCAAAGCCCGGCATCGACGAAGGAGAAGAACGATTCGTCAGTCAGGCGCTTGCGATTTGCCGCGCGGTTCAACCGACGGCTGTAATCGTCGAGCCACGCCCGTGCGCGGGCGCCCGCCATGGTATCGCCAAAGTCCTTGGAAAGCCGCTGTAACACCTCCATCGCCTCATCGAATTCATCGCGATCGAGGTGGGCCTTCGCCAGCGTCCAGATGCCATCAGCCTCGCGCTCGCGGGGAATGAGCGTTTGCAGCGCGACAAGCTTGTCGTGGTACCGGCTCTGGCTCACGTTGACGATCCCGAGCGCATCGTCCAGCACATTCAGCGCTTCGTCGTATTCGTTCGCCTTGTGCAGTTCGCGCGCGCTGGTGAGCGCTACGAGGACGGGGCCTTCCAGCTTCGCTTCGCGCAGAATCTCCGCCGCGCGGGTCGACGAGGAAGTCGTTGGGAAGTCGACGATAATCTTCTCCGCGAGCGTCTGCGCTTCGGCGTACTTGCCATCCGCTAGCGCGGCCTCGGCTTGCTTCAGCAGCGTCTGCGATTGAACTTCCGGCCCCATATCGCCGGAGAAGTTTTTCATCCTCCGAGCGATGTCGGGGTCTTCCTTGATCGAGTCCGGTGTGTTCGAAAGAAGGCGAGCGGCGGCGTCGACGTTTCCGTCGACGACAGCACGCCGAAAATTTGCGAGGAACCCTGTTTCCGCCTCGAGCCGCTGGACCTGCGGGTCGTCAGGGCGGAGCACCTGCACTTCGCTGATCGCAGCGTAGGCGAGGTCGACCAGATCGCGGTCGTCGGCGTACTTATAAATCTCCATCAGCCGTTCGTCTTCCGGCTTTGAGTCGTGGCTCGTTCGCCGCGCGAGGAACGTTGAGATGTCGGTCGGCTTGCCCGTCTGGCTGCCCTCAAGCAGGAGCGCCTGCTCGTAGAACTCCAGCGCTTCGTCGGCCTTTCGATTCGCCAGCAGGGTGCGACCCTTCTCATGGAGGAGTCCGAGCATTGGCTCGGATACGTCGTCGAAGTAGCCCTCTACATCCAGATCAAGAGTCGCCCGCCATGCGGCAATGGCCTCGTCGATGTGCTTCGTTTGGCGGGCTGTGTCGCCGAGACGGAACTGAATGTCCGCGCGGCGAGGGGCGAGGTCCGATGCCTCCTTCAGCGTCTGGAACGCTAGCTCGTACTCGATGTGATCGAGGTGTCTGAGAGCCTTCTGGTAGAGTTCTTCCGCTTTGAGGTGACGCGGGTCTTGAGGGATCGCTTTGAGCCGTAACGCTTCCAACTGCGCTCGAAGTTTGCCGAGTTCGGCCGGCGGATCGGTGACGCCTTCCAGCTCTTCGTCGAGCGAGCGGATCGCGTCTTGGATCACGTTGCCGGCTTCTTCGAGCTGCCCCTCGTCGATCATGCGGTTGCCGGTTTGCAGCGCGCGCGTGGCCCGCTGGGCGATGAAGTCGAAGGCGAACTTTCGCTCGATTCGGTCGACGCGATCCATGGGGATCAGCATCTCGCTCGCGCCGGTGCTGATGCTAATACCGTCGGCAGTTTCCTCGAGGATCCGGCCCTCGATCGTGTTGCCGTTCTTCAGGTGAATGGTATCCGCCGAGACAGTACTCGCCAGCATGAATGCGGCGATCACGGTACAGGTGATGTACCGGCAGAAGTGGGTGAGATTGCCAGGCAGCGAAAGGCGAAGGGGACCTCGTGTAAGACTGTCCCTCATAGTTGTAACTCCTCTCGCGAGAGTGCCCGATTCCCAAAAAGTGAACTCAGAAAGCAGGCGGTTCATTAGCGATAATGAGAGGAGCGATGGTTGCTGGTAAATCAAAATCAGGAAGAATTACACAAAAGTTAAGAAATAGTGAGCAAACACGGGGTTTCTTCGCTAGATTTATCACCGGATTATTGGATTGCGAAAAATTCCGTAGGGCTACGAGGTGGGTAAACCTGCCCGATGGTCCGTCGTGTCATGTGTCCGACAAAGCTCCCACGCACACACGCCGAAAATCGCGACGGGAATGAGGAGTTTGAAGTTCATTAACAGCAGCCCAAGGCCGCTTTGATAGAACGCATCGCCGAGTGCCATGGGAATCGCCATGAGGATCGCCGAAGCAATCGCGACGCACTTCGAAACCGGCGACCCGACAATCAAGAGCAGCACAACGGGAAGGACTGCCTGAGTCAGATAGTGATCCCAAAAAATGCTCGGCAGTAGGAGCGACGTGACCACGGCCATGCTGAACGCCAACGGCACGATACATGGGTCGGGAGTTGATTCCGTGGCTGGATTCCGACTCTTGAAAATAGTGACAAACCCGAATGCCCCCAAGACAACGAGCGAAGCTATCCACGTCAGGCCATTCGCGATTCCTGCTGAAAGTCGGAACCACGGTTGTATTGGCGATTTCTCGCCAACCACCAGTATTCGGTGGAACAATCCATTGAAGGAAATGTTGTAGGGATCGCGCCAGAACGTTGCCCCGTACTCTGCCCACGTCGACTTCCCATAGCCCATATTGGCGAGCACCGGTAGAAAGTCGAGATGCGTCTCCATGCCATAGAACCCGATGGTCACTCCGGTCAGGATCAACGCCCACGCCACCATCCAGCCGGCGTACCGCCACTCGCGCCTTAGCAGAAACCAGATCAGGAAAATCCCCGGCGACAGCTTGAAGAGCATCAGAAACGCCGCGACGAACCCGATGATCCAGGCGGGCCACTGTTTCATGTATCCCGCGAAGAGCACGCTCATGCCGAAGAACAGTACCGCGTTGAGCTGCCCGGCGTTGTTTTGTCGGAACACCGCGTTATTGACTGCCAGGATCGCAATCGCCAGCGCGAACCAATTCCAGTCGAGTCGCCCGACACCCCAAAGAAGCAGCGCCACGCCACCGAGCATGCAGAGGTGGTTGACGACTTGAAATGCCGCAACGCTCGTCGCAAACTCGAGGAGTGTCAGCGGTCGCAGCGCGAAGCCGGTGAATGGCAAGTAGACGTAAGGGTTGATGGAGCCGAAGCGCGGATCGCGCTGTGATTGATCGCTCATGAGCGTGAAGAACTGCTCGTCGCTGTAGGGCGAGAGTCCTTCACCGAGCATGACGCTACCGAGCCAGATGTGTTTGTAATCGTTCGCGTGGGAAGCCGTCGCCAGGGGAGCACCGTCCCCCGCCGGGCGTAGCAGGGGCACGACCTGCAGGGCGACGTAGACGGCCAGCATCACCCCGCAGAGCACCGTACCTCTGCTATTCAGTTTCATTGGCTCCCGGGTTCCGCTGACAGGCTCAGGTGGACTCCGCGTCCAAATTCTCGCGGGCGTGCTTCAGGTCTTCCGTAGCGTCCTTCTGGCCGGGAAGAATCTTGAGCGACTTCTCCCAGCATTCGATGGCACTGCGCCAGTTTCCATGGATCGCGTAGAGGGCGCCGAGGATGTTCCACGACTCGTAGTGATCTTCGTCGATGGTGACTGCTTCGTCGAGGGCGCCGGCGGCTTCCTCGTAGAAACCCAGCAGCTCGGCGTCGTCTGCCCAGATGTCGTGATGCTCGGATTCCTCTTCCAGAACACGGAAACAGGCACGGCCGAGCTGGAACCACGCGGTTGGGTCTTCGGGGAAGCGCTCGATGTTTTTGCGCCAAAGCCGCATTGATCGCCGCAGTTCGCCGCTCTCGGCCAACTCGTCGCTCAGCTCGATGATCGCGTTCAGATCATCGTCTTCGTCCTCATCTTCCCAATCGCCTTCGTCTTCATCGTCGTCGGCGAACAGGTCATCTTCGTCATCATCGTCGCTAAAACTGGGGGAACCGGAGGTCTCTTCCTCTTCTTCCCAAAGCTCTTCATCTTCGTCATCGAACGGAGTCATGCTTGTGGTTCCAAGGCAAGGTGCGGCGCATTGCGCCTCTCTGGCTCAAGGCGGTATCGTCGTCTGCCACCGTTGCGCAAGGCAAAATCAATGCGGCTTGCGCCTCTATGGCTGTTCAACTTAAGAAAAGCCTACAATCTACCTGAAGGCCAGAATTATGTCTGCAGAAAAGCCAACCGTCCTCGACGATCTACTCCACGAGGATCGGCACTTTTCCCCGCCGGAAGACTTCGCCCGCCAAGCGAACGCCAACGACAAGAAACTTTACGAGAAAGCGAGCGCGGACCACGAGGCCTGGTGGGAAGCACAGGCCCGTGAACTCCCATGGTTTCAGACGTGGGAAAAGGTTCTCGACTGGAACTCGCCCCACGCCAAGTGGTTCGTCGGCGCGAAGCTGAACCTCAGCTACAATTGCCTCGATGCACATCTGGATGGGCCGCGCCGCAACAAGGCTGCGATCATCTGGGAGGGCGAACCGGGAGACAGGCAAACCTTTACCTACTTCCAACTCCACCGCGAAGTTTGCAAGTTTGCAAACGCGCTGAAAGGGCTCGGCGTCGAGAAGGGGGACCGCATCGCGATCTTCCTTCCGATGATCCCCGAGGCCGCCGTTGCGATGCTCGCCTGCGCGCGCATCGGAGCGATCCACAATATCGTCTTCGGCGGTTTCAGCCCGGATTCGCTGGCTGATCGTATTAACGATTCAAAGTGCAAAGTCCTCATCACCGCCGACGGCGGCTGGAGGCGGGGGAGTGTACTCCACCTCAAGAAAGACGCCGACGAGGCGCTGAAAAAGTGCACCTCCATCGAGAACGTGGTCGTCGTGAAGCGCCCGGCGGGCGAGCCGTTTCCCTGCCACATCCAAGAAGGCCGCGATCACTGGTACCACCGCCTCATGGAGGACGCCTCGCCCGATTGTCCACCGGAACACATGGACGCCGAGGACTTGCTCTACATACTCTACACCTCGGGGACGACCGGGAAGCCCAAGGGCATCGTCCACACCACCGGCGGCTACGCGGTCCACACATACGTCACCAGCAAGTACACTTTCGATCTGAAGGAAACCGACGTCTACTGGTGCTCGGCCGACGTCGGGTGGGTGACCGGCCACAGCTATGTGGTCTACGGAATCCTTCAGAACGGCGCGACATCGCTGATGTACGAGGGCGCCCCAAACTGGCCGGAAAAGGACCGCTTCTGGCAGATCATCGCGGAGCACGGCGTCACAGTTTTCTACACCGCTCCAACTGCAATCCGCGCCTTCATGAAGTGGGGACGCGAGCACGTACAGAAGCACAACATGAAGAGCCTTCGCCTTTTGGGAACCGTCGGCGAGCCGATCAATCCGGAAGCGTGGATGTGGTACCACGAAGTTGTCGGCGGCGGGAAGTGCCCCATCGTAGACACGTGGTGGCAGACCGAAACCGGCGGGCACATGATCACCGGCCTGCCCGGGATGACTGCCATGAAGCCCGGATTCGCCGGCCCCGCGTTCCCCGGTATCGACGCGGCGATCCTCGACGAAGAGGGCAACGAGGTCACCGAAGGAAGCGGCTATCTGGCCATTCGTAAGCCGTGGCCGGGGATGATTCGCACAATTTACGGTGACGACGAGCGCTTCAAGGATACCTACTTTTGCAAGTGGGGGGGAAAATACTACTTTCCCGGGGACGGGGCGAAGCGCGATAAGGACGGCAACTTCATGATCCTGGGTCGCGTTGACGACGTTCTCAACGTCTCCGGCCACCGAATAGGCACCATGGAAGTCGAATCCGCCCTCGTTGATCATGAAGCGGTTGCGGAGGCTGCGGTCATCGGCAGGAAGCACGATATCAAGGGGCAGGCAATCGTCGCTTTCGTCTCGTTGAAAGGGCGTTTCGCCCCTTCCGATGACCTAAAGGAAGAGCTCCGCGGGCACGTCGCTAAAGTCATCGGAGCCATTGCCAGGCCTGACGATCTGTACTTCGCGGCGGAGTTGCCCAAGACACGATCTGGCAAGATCATGCGTCGGCTTTTGCGCGATATCGCCGACGGAAATGCGCTCGGAGACACGACGACGCTTGCAGACGCCAACGTCGTGGAGCAGCTTAGAGAAAGCTACGAGGAGTAAACACCGGCATTGACACTGATTCAGGGGGTGGGACAACTCCAACCGCATTAGCGACAGAGGTGTTGACTCGGCCCCCACTCCAGATGGCCGGGAAGAGGTCATGGCAGTTTCGCTCTTAAATTGCGAATCCGATTTCCAAACGATCCGGCAGGGTGCCCTGCAAGGCGTGGTTCACCGTGTCTGGGAGGAACGTTTGGGAGACGCCGGCGAGCTCCTCGAGGAAATCCTCAATGAGCCCGGCAAGGTCCTGCGCAAGGGCGGCGGTCAGGGCGTGACCAGCGTGAAGGAATTCGACGGCGAGACGCTCTACTTCAAAGTTTACTTCCCCGCCCTCTGGCGCCGCAGACTCCGCGACATTTTCATCAAACCCCGCTGGCAGCGTGAGTGGGAGGCAAACTGCCGCGCACAGGAAGCGGGCGTTCACTCCGCCCGCATCGTCGCTGCCTTCGGCAAACGCGATGGCGTGAACATGACCCACCTCGTCGTGACGGAAGCGATCGAGGGCAAAGACATCGCTTCGCTCCTTTCCAAAACCGAGGACGAGACGAGTCGGCACCAGATTCTCGCCAAGGTGGGGCACTACGTTGGCCGCCTTCACGCCATCGGCTTTTGGCACGCGCACCTCCACTGCAAGCACATCTTCATGCGCGAGGACGGCGAGATCGCCCTCATCGACCTCGAACGCTCCCATGTTTCCCAGTCCCTTTCCCGCGAGCGGGTCCGTCGAAATCTGCATCAGGTTCGCAAGTCCGTCGGCAAATACGTGCGAAAAGACGAGCTGCCAATTTTTGACCAGGCGTACCACGAGGAACTCAATGGCACGGGCTGCGTTCCACCT
>JAUIJJ010000091.1 GCA_030431385.1 bacterium
CCATCACTGAAAACCCTCATGCCTGATTCGCAAAATACAAAATCACCACTCGCCGAAGCTATCTTCGTCGCCCACGGATCGCGTCGCCGCCAGTGGAACGAACTGCTCGCCGAATTCGCCGACTCCGTCGCGGATCGCCTCGCCGGCCGTGTACATGTGACGCTCGCATACCTTGAAATCGCGGAGCCTTCCTTCGAAGAAACGCTCGCCGCCGCCTCCAAGAAAGCAACCGAAACGCCACTACTAATCATCCCCTTTTTCCTGACCGATAGCGGCCACGCGGGCGAGGAAATTCCCGAGCTTACTCATCAGATCATGAAACAATGCTCCCGTGAGTTTCGCATCGTCACTCCCACCGGTTGGACCGCAGCGCTCGCGAAAAACTGCGAACGCCACATCGTCGACCCCTCACCGGATCATGTCGTTGTTTGTGGCTACGGGTCGTCCAAGCACGACGCCAAATGGCAGAGCCTCATCGAAGGCATTCATCGCGCATCCACCGGATTCGCCACCACTGCCCGCTGGCATTGGGTGCCCTGCGGCCACTATCTCAGCGACCCCACCCAACCGCTCCGACAAGTCCTATCCCGGCGATCAACCAACGAGTCGGTTACCATCCTCCCGCTCTTCCTCGGAGTCGCATCCTATCAAGAAACCCTCATACCCGGCGTGATCAACGAGTTTCCCAACCTCAACATCCAGTTTACACCGAACTCGATTCTACCCGACAAAGAAATCGTCGCATGGATGGTGCAGCAAATCGAACACGAGTTAACCCGCAATGAGTGAGAGTAGGCACATTTCCGCAGACGATCTAACGGGCCTGAACGAGTCCTTCGAATCGCAAGGCGCCACCGATATCATCCAGTGGGCGCACGCCACTTTCGGCGACCGACTGGCAGTGCTCTCATCCTTCCAACAGGCAGGATGCGCGCTCTGCCATCTCGTACACCAGTTGCAGCTTCCTCTGGAAATTGTGATGGTTGATACTGGCGTGCTATTTCCTGAGACCTACGAGACAATCGACAAGTATCAGGCGATGGGGCTAACAATATCAACGCTCCGTCCAGAACGATCCATGGAAGACCAGAATCGCGAGGAAGGTGCTTTGTACCTCACGCGCGAAGGACAGGAACGCTGCTGCGAATTGCGCAAAGTCGCCCCTCTTCGTCAGATTCGAGGTCGCTACGACGCCATACTATCTAGCCTCCACCGAAGCGCCGGGGGAGCGCGCTCTCAAGTCCCTGTTCTCACCCCCGATTCTGAGTTGAACCTCCTGCGAATTCATCCACTATACAATTGGCCGCGAGAACAAATCACCACATACATCGACTCCAACAATGTCATCGTGAATCCGCTCCACGCCCAAGGATATCCCACCATCGGCTGCACGCGATGCACCACGCCCGTGCTCCCCGGTGAACCCGAACGCGCGGGTCGTTGGCGTCACCTGCAAGGGCAGGAAAGCGCCTACTGCCGCATCAATCCTACCGATAGAGGTGGTAGCGAAGTCATCACCGTGCCTACCGAATTATATAGTAAACTTCTCGGGAAAACCTAGATCAGCGGCGACAAAAGCCGCAGTACATTCTCGACCTTCTCACCGAACCAGTTTCGCATTTTCTTAGGCTTAATCTGGAACTCGACCGAGTGATCAATCAACTGCTGAATGTCAGCAGAAAGCTCACTCACCTTGTTCTGGTCATAAATGAACGCCGCGATCTCATAGTTAAAGTACAGACTACGCATGTCCATATTCGCCGACCCCTCAGCACACGTGTGATCATCTATGACAAGCAGCTTTGAGTGAACCATCTTTTGGTACAGATGAATCTTCGCACCACACCGATGCAGCATTCTCAAAGAATACTTTCGGGATATATCAGCCAACTTCAAATCCGACTTTCTAGGAACAACAATTCGCACGTCACGCCCGAGTTTACACTGAATCTTGAGCAACTTCAACAAAGTATTGTCCAATACCAGGTATGGCGTCACAATCCAGAGCCGTTCCCGGGAATTCGCGATGGCCGTCATCAACACCTCGTAGAAAGGGTCTGACTCCAAATCAGGGCCACTCGCTACGATCTGCATTCTGACTTCCCCTTCACCCTCAATCTGCGTTTGATAGTGCTCCTTAATCGTGCTCTCCATCGGCTCTCCGGTCGCAAACTCCCAGTCAGCAGCGAACGTCTCGTGAATCGCATGCACTGAAGGGCCGGCGATCGCGATCTGGTAATCCGCCCAGCGTTTCTCCCACGGCTCCGGCCCCATGTACACACGCTCGACATTCATACCCCCGATGATCGCGCGGCGGCCATCGATCACAACGATCTTGCGGTGCAGCCGCAGATTCGCCGCCCACTTTCGATAGAGAGGAAGCACCGGCATGAATTCCCCCACCTTGCCACCCGCGCTACGCAGGCCGTCGAGAAACTTGCCCTTCGACCAAAAGCTCCCGAGCCCGTCCACCAACAGACGCACCTCAATGCCTTCCTTGGCGCGTCGTTCCAATAGCTCCACAAACTCCTGACCCACCCGATCTCTCGCCAGAATAAACGTGCCGATGTGAATTGTCTCTTCCGCTTCCTCGATCCATTTGACTAACAACTCCCATGCGCGCACGCCGTCTCCGATCATTTCTACCTCGTTGCCCGGTTGCGCGGCCGGCATGTGATCGGCTGTTAGTACTTTCTCGATTTCTGTCCGCTCCTCTGGAACTTCCCAAGCCCTTGACGGCCGTTTGACGTTTAGTGCTCGCTTTCGCTTTGCCATCCGCCGCACCTTCCTCCCGCCGAATACCAGATACAGCGGAATCCCCGCCCAAGGGATCAGCACCATCGCCAGTATCCACGCAATCGTACTCCCCGGGTGGCGCTCTTCACGCGACAACTTGCTCACCAGCAGAATGGCGAGCACAACTCCGACCACCGTGCTGATCCAGGAAAAGACTATCGGAAAGTGTTCCAGCTCAATCAACTATCGACTCCATCAATCTCGAATGTCAGCACCATGGCGCACTACATCAACGAAGCTCAATGGACATTCGCGCTCCCCTCAAAAACTGCTTCCATTGTAGTATTGCCCTCTCGGCTCAATCGTTGCTCTAGTCGCTCTTGGGCGCTCAATCCTGACCGAGGCAGGCGCGACACTCATTTCGGAGGCATGTATGCATATCTTCGCGGAGGAACAACCAGGACTACCAATCGTCCAGCCGCAGAAGCCCGAACCATGCATCATGGTTATCTTTGGAGCGTCCGGAGATCTGACTGACAGAAAGCTCGTCCCATCCCTCTACAACCTCCACGTCGAAGGCCTCCTCCCCGAGGAGTTCGCCCTCATCGGCTACGCGCGCTCCCTTAAGAGCGAGGAGCAGTTCCGCACAAGCCTCCGCGAAGCGCTGGATGAATTTTCGCGGAAGAAGCCCGTCACCACAGACGCCTGGCAATGGCTCTCCGAACGCATCTTCATTTCAACCGGAGGCTACGAAAGCGAAGAAGATTTTACCAAGCTCAGGAAGAAATGCGAGGAAGTAGAGGCCAAGTTTCCCACGAAGGGAAATCGCCTCTTCTATCTCTCCACACCCGCCCAGACATTTCCCGGAGTCATCAGGTGCCTCCGCGAATCGGGCCTTTCCTATGAATACTCCGAAGACGGCCCCTGGTCGCGCGTAATCATCGAAAAGCCCTTCGGCCACGACCTCGCCTCCGCCCAGGAACTCAACCGTCTCGTCGCCGATCAACTCGACGAAAAACAAACCTATCGCATTGACCACTTCCTCGGAAAAGAAACCGTCCAGAACATTCTCGTAATGCGCTTCGGCAACTCCATCTTCGAGCCGCTCTGGAACCGAAAGTACATCAGCCACGTCGAAATCACCGCCGCCGAAACAATCGGTATCGGATCCCGCGGTGGATTCTACGAACAAACCGGCGTGCTCCGCGACATGGTTCAAAACCATCTGTTGCAGGTCATGGCCCTCTGCGCAATGGAACAACCCGTACATTTCGGCCCGGATGAAATCCGCGACGAGAAAGCGAAAGTCTTCCGCGCCATTCGCAAAGTTGAAGACTTCCAAATGAATGACAACGTTGTACTCGGCCAATACGAAGGCTACCACAATGAAAAGAACGTCGATCCCAACTCAAAGACACCAACGTACGGCGCGTTGCGATTCTACCTCGATAACTGGCGGTGGCAGGGAGTCCCCTTCTATCTACGCACTGGAAAAAAGCTCGCCGGGCGCACCACTGAAATCTCCGTCCAGTTCCAAACCATCCCGCTTTGCCTTTTCGGTGCCGACGAAGTTTGCCAGCGAGTTCAACCAAACGTACTCACCATGCGCCTCGGTCCCAAGCAGGGCATTTCACTACAAATGGCCGCAAAGGTCCCCGGCGAGTCACTATCAGTAGGTACCGTCACAATGGACATGGACTACGAAGAGGCATTCAAGAAGCAGAGCGGCGAAGCCTACGAGCGACTTCTGCTCGATTGCATGCGCGGCGACCCAACGCTCTTCGCCCGCCGCGACGAAGTAGAAGAAGCATGGCGCGTGGTCACACCAATCATCGAAGCCAACGAAGCCGGCAAGTTAGATGTTCATTCCTACGAAGGTGGCTCCAGCGGCCCGAAAGCAGCAGATACCTTACTTAGTCAATCCGGACACAGGTGGGTAGCAATCCAGTGAAACCCTCCGAACTCATCATCGTTAGTGACCCAGCAGCCGTCGCCAAATGCGCAGCCGATTGGATTGTGCAATGCTACAGCAACATTGCAAAGAAGCAGGATCAAACGACTATCGCCTTCGCCGGTGGAAGCTCGCCAACCGCTGCCTACCAATTGCTAAGTACCCCTGAATATAGAAAGCTCATCGATTGGCAAAAGGTCTCTATCTACTTCGGCGACGAAAGATGCGTCCCCCCCGATAGTAGAGATAGCAACTATGGAAACTCCATGCGCGCACTTTTTCCTGATGGTGTTCCATTCTCGGATAACGTCCACCGGATGGACGGCGACGCCGAAGATCTGCAAGCGGCCGCCGCCCGTTATGAACAATCACTCCCAACCACTATCGACATAGTAATGGGCGGAATGGGAGAAGATGCTCATACCTGTTCACTCTTCCCCGGTCTCGACGCCGTTTCCGAAACGCAGCGAAAGGTGCTAGTCGTCACCGGTCCAAAGCCGCCCAACCCACGCCTCACAATCACCGCTCCCGTAATCGAGGCCGCAGCCAATCGGCTCATGCTCGTCGCAGGCAAAGGCAAAGCCGAGGCGCTCCGTGCAGCCTTCAATGAACCCTTGGACATCACCAAATACCCCGTTCAACTATTCCTGAACGGAACTTGGATTGTCGACGAAGCCGCCGCGTCGCTCATCGATTAAGTGAAGAGAAGTCAACAGAGCCGCGTATATATAGGAACACGCATCAGGAGATGGTCTCATGGCGACTGGCCTTCGAAGTAAAATCAAGTATCTCGTAATCGGCGGGTTATTGCTGGCTCTGCTCGGCGCCACGATCATAGGAGTTGTGGCATTCAAGGTAAAGTCGACCCTGAGCGAGTTGGAGGCAGACGGACCTCGTCTGGCTTCCGAAATCGATGAGCGCGTTCACTCGAATGAGGAGATCGCATCCACACTCGGTAGCGACTTTGAGGTTGAATCCCTTCAGACCATGACCCGTCCAGTCGGCATGTCACCAACCGGTACGGTCAACGTGATGCGGCGCGCCGTCTACAGAGTGTACACTGATGATGAAGAGATGTTTGTTACAGTCGTCGCGAACGGAGTCGGAGGCAAATGGGTGATCGATCAGTTTGAATTGAATGACGTACTCATCAATCGCAGCGAATCCCTCGATGAGTTCACGGAATTAGCCAACGAGGAAATTATAGCAGCGATTCATGCCGACGAAGAGATTCTTGCAATCACTGGCCCGATCGAATCCGTGGAGGATGCCGGCGGATCGACCAGCATCAAGTACGACGAACTCACAGACGTGTTAGAGGGAAACCTTCAGCGCAAGTACACTGTCGAAGGCGAACGTGGAAAAGTCATCGTTGAGTACAAAGCAGAAAACGACGATACCAAGTGGGTCGTTACCGAGAGAGTCATCAAGAGTTAAGGCCTCACTTCTCGCGGACGCTCTTCTTTGACCGCCACGCACCGATCTGAATCGCTATGCCGATGTGATAAAGGCACAGTAGAATAGCGACGATCCCAAACTCCCAGTCATCATCGTCAAACACGTACCCCGAAAACAAGACACTCCAAACCAACCCGATCGCCAAGAGCGAACATGAGGTGATCAGGTAGGGCGTCCACCAAACGATCCCTCTACCATGCTTGCGGACTCGCGCCCCAAACCATTTCCCCGCACCAAGTTGAACTCCCCCGATAACTCCGAACCAGGAAAAGAGAAGAGCGGCCATGATCTTTCGCTTCCCTTCGTCGGGAAACTCCTCGTGAAAGTCGACATTGATCGCGTACCCTTCCGGCCCGAAGTTTGCCAATGCCTCGGACACCGTCTCGCTATATATAGCAAACACATAACCCCACGCTGCAAACAGCACAACAAGGAACAATGTCATGGTGAGCATAGCCGTCAACGTCGGCGTCTTCGCACCGACATTGATATCTCGCACACCCTTCTGTCGCTCGAACTTTATAGAGTGATCCTTCACTAATCACGCGCTGCCACATTGAGTTGTTCGGCGGCAGCAATGGCCACCTCAACAGTCAATGCATGCAATCGCACAACATCCATCACGTCTCGTGAATATCCGCCCGCAACAACCGTCATGAATGGAATTCCCAGTTTCGTCGCCCGCTGCAAAACAGCCTCATCACGTCGGCGCATTCCCTCCCACGTTAATCCCAGATTCCCAAGCTGGTCCGCCTCAAATGGATCCGCCCCCGCGACATAAATCAGCAACTCCGGTCGGTGCTCATCGAGCGCTTTTTCTAACCCCTCGTTCAGACGCTCGATATAGAAATCGTCGCCGGGTGTCGCGTCCAACCCAATGTCCAAGTCACCCGTCTCCTTGACCGGATAAAGCCGCTCTTGATGGATACTAAAGGTAAACACCTCCGGGCATTCCTGAAAAATGCGCGCGGTTCCGTTTCCTTGATGAACGTCCGTATCGACGATAGAAACGCGCTGACAGATACCTGAGCTACGCGCGACCGCCGCCGCGATGGCGACATCATTGATATAGCAAAAGCCCTCACCATGGTCGGAAAACCCGTGGTGAAAGCCTCCGCCGAGATGACAGGCCGCTCCCCGTTCGACCGCCAATTGTGCGCAGCGGATCGACCCGGACGCGGTCCGCTCACATCCGTCAATGATCTCCCTCGTGATTGGCAACTCGCTCCGCAGCGTTCGTCGTGTATGTTTGTAATTTCTCAGATCTGCCAGATACTCCGGCGTCAGGACCGACAAGAGCTCCGCATCACTTGGCGGCTTAGTTGTTTCAACCTCATCGCCGTTGATCGTTCCGTTCTCAATCAAGTGTTCCTTCAACAAACGAAACTTCTGAGTCGGAAACACATGACGCCCGATATTCATTTCATACTCAGGGTTAAATACAAACGCAGGCCGTGGCATTTACGGCTCCTTCTGGTTAGTCCGTCGTGTCGCGTTGCTTCTTGCGGCGATCTTCTTTCCAATCGATTCGCCGTCTACCTCTTGCTTCTTTGAGGAGCTTCTTCTTTTTCGGATCCTCTTCTTCCCCCGGCTTCAGCCAAAGGTGCTCCGGCGGCGGCACATCTATCGAGCTCGCAGTCGACGCAGCTTTCTTACCGCCGGACTTACTTTCATTCAGTTTTTGTCGCGCAGCAGCGATCATTCGCGCCTTCTCCAGCTTCTCGCGAATCGGCGCGCGCATCGCTTCCTCTTCGGCTGTCCATCTTGATTCACTCGTCATCAATTCCGCGAAGTGAGTTTCATTCGGGTTGGCCAGTATTCGTTTGCAAACATCAGCAGCCTTGCAACCCGTCGACAATTCAACAGGAATCCCTGCCGTCCCAAATCGCGCGCCGAGCAAACCCATCGTCACCGCGCCAACTCCGCAGGTTTCCCCACCACCGTTCAAAACATCCTCCACGGTCCGAGGCATCGATTCAGACGACAACGCCTTCCAAATCGCCCAAGTCAGCCCGGCACCCACGTATCCGTGTTGTGGATGTGTTACTTCCAATCTGGGTGCGCTCTCCTTCGCCGCTCTCACAATCGTGGAGGCCGCGAGGTCGTCGCTATGTTCCACCAACAGACTTCCCAACGGTTCCAGGAAGTGCGACAAACTCACAGCAGGCTCTCGCCATCCGAGGTCGTTCCATTCACTAGCAAATGAATCGATGAGTCTCGTCTCTATTTCGCGAACGCGTTCGAGCAATTCCTTTGCAATCCCAGGCCCATCGATTCGTTTGTCGCCTTGGTGGGGGAGGAGGAGTTTCGCGCACTCAGCCACCGCACACGCTCCGGCAAGCGGCAGCAGCCTGAAGTGCGTCAGCCGTGTCAGCCGAATGCACCAGTCGGTCGTGTCGTCCATACCAAGCGCCACCGGAATAAGCCCCACAGCGCACGGGCCAACCCCCTCCGAATCACCTGAGTTGAACCAGTCCGTCTCATCCCATGGATAGTTCTCTCGCCATTTCTTCACCGCATTTCGCATCGGTCGACCGAGTGCCCGCAGCGCGCCAAAGTCGTGATCGTCCACCGGCTCTGCGCCACCGGAAAGCTCCAGCAACATCGCCCCAACCCTCGCCACCGGATCGCGCCCCATCTCATCCTCTCTCACGATCGCAAGCGACGCCAACAGCCGCTGCCCCAGCGACGAGTGCAATCCCGGGAGGTGGTTCTTGTCCGGCTTGTCCGGAAACAAAATCGGATCAGCGAGAAAACCCTCCGGCCGCCCCTCAGCTACCTGCTGCACATGACCCTTCCGAAGCCCTTGAAAAGGGAACCCCACCGCATCGCCGACGAGTGCCCCCACGAGCAGGGGTTGCCTCTGTTCCAAGGTCGCAGTCATCATTCCTCCATTGAATCGATCATATCTTCAGGAGCACAAAATGGCCATTGAGATCGAACGCAAGTATCTCGTCGAGCAACTCGACAAAAGCATTCTGCCAGAAGGAGAGGCGATAGACCAAGGCTATTTGAGCGAAACCAGGCCCACAGTCCGCATCAGGACGAAAGGTCCCCGCGCGTTCTTCACCATCAAGGGCAGCTCCGATCAACTCCACAGCTCCGGCGCGCTAATGCGCACGGAATTCGAATACGAAGTCCCCATCGACGACGCCAAGGACATCCTCGAACTTGCGCTACACCGCCTCCAAAAGACCCGCCATCGGCTCGCATCCGGAATCGAAATCGACGTCTTCGCAGGCGCACACGAGGGCCTGATCCTCGCCGAATACGAATCCACCGACGGCAGCGAAATCGCCCCACCCGCAGGCGTCGTTTGGCGAGAAGTCACCAGCGACCGCCGCTACTCCAATTCTTGGATCGCCCGCAACGGCATCCCGCCGCTCGAAGATTCCTGAGCCTCCAGGGGTTCTCCCAGGAGTGCGGTGGGGGAGCCCCTCGGTTCCTTGAACCGCTACACATCTCCGAAATGGATTATCGTTGCGAAGTCAACTCTCACGCCGTAGGGTACTCTTGATTTGAGAGCCTGACGCATTCGCAGAATTGCACATGTTTTCAGGCGCAGAGGAGTTTGAGCGATGATCTACGTTCGGGAGTTGCTGCAAGAAAAGGACTGCAAAGTTCGCACGATCGAGGAAAACGAAACAGCCCTCGAAGCTGGCCTGCTCATGACCGAGTGGCACGTCGGCGCGCTGATCGTTTTGCAAGGCGGCGAATTCTCAGGAATCATTAGCGAGCGCGACATACTGAGCCGCGTGATCGCAGACCACCGCGACCCATCAAACACGCTGGTCAGCGAAATCATGACGCGCGAATGCCAGACTTGCCTCCCCGATGATCCCCTCGAAACCGTTCGAGCAGACATGCAACGATTCCACATCCGCCACATTCCTGTTCTCGAAAACACCCGCGTGAAGGGCATTATCTCCATGCGTGACGTCATGGAGGCGACGCTTCGCGAAAGTCGCGAAGACCTCGCCAAATTGCAAAACTATGTTTACGGCCCCGCTTGCGGCGGCTGACCGGCCGGGTCCATTGCCATGCAGAACTCCCCGCCGGGTACCCGGTGGGGAGTTCTGTTTTCCAACCGCCCACCACCCCGAATCATCACTTGCTCTTGCCCTCCAGCGAAGATCGGGCAGCTTACATTCTCAACGTTGATACCTCGCCGCCGGAGCCGCTTCTATGAAGGTAGTCTTCATATCCCCTCATTTCCCGCCCGAAATGATGATGTTCACCAAAGGGCTCGCCGATATCGGCGCTACCGTCTACGGCGTCGGAGACGTCCCCCTCCAGCAACTCCCCGAAGAAACCCGAACCCACATCTCCGACTACCTCACCGTCGACATCCGCGACGAAACCTCCGCCATCGAAGCCATTAGCCGCTGGATCAGCCGGCGCGACGTCGATCGCATCGAATGTCTTTGGGAGCCATTCGTCACCCTCGCCGCGAGGCTGCGCGAGAAGTTCGACCTCCCCGGCCTCTCCGTTGATACGGTTCTCCATTTCCGCGACAAGGACCTCATGAAGAAGCGCCTGCGCGAAGGCGGAATCCGCACCGCTCGCAGCAAGCGCGTCACCTCTGCCAAAGAGCTCCGCGAAGGCGCCGAGGAAATCGGCTTCCCCGTCATCATCAAGCCCATCGCAGGCGCCGGGTCCGCCGACACCTACCGCCTCGATAGTCAGGCCGAAATCGACAAGGTCATCCCCGTCCTCGGCCACGTCGACGAAGGAAACCTCGAAGAATTCATCGAGGGAGATGAGTTCACATTCGACGCCGTTTCAGTAGAAGGCACACCCCACTTTTACAGCATCACACAGTACCATCCGCGCCCCCTCGACGGCAGATCAAACGAATGGATCAGCCCCGCACAGATCACCTTCGCC
>JAUIJJ010000092.1 GCA_030431385.1 bacterium
GCGTGGTTTCCTGAGTTCTGTGCGAACGTTCCATCACGGTATATATGTATATAGTTGAATGTATATAGCCCGGATAGATCCGGTTGTTGTGAGGGGCTAGGTTGCACCCGGCTTCAGCCGGGTGATAGATGGGGTTCTATTGGTGGCGAGAGCGCACTTTAGTGTGCTTCGTTTGGATTGGGGTGCATGGATCACTGGGCTAAAGCCCAGTGCGACCTAACTACTACTGGTTTGACCTGCAACGGTTGGGCCGTCGAGCCGTTCATACAAACAAGAATCTCGACAGTATCTCTAATCGTAACTGGTTTCTGTCGGCGGGATACCCGTCGGTCTTGGTTGGTAGTCGGTTTCGATGTTGGCTGCCGGTCTGCCTTGGTAGCTGGTCTCGGTTGGTGCGGTTCCTCGATAGCTGGTTTCCAAGTCCGGCAGCCCTGCCGCTTTGCGCATGGTGTTTGGGTTTGGGAACAGTTGTTCGGCGTAGCGGAGCGATAAGTCGCGCGGGACTTCTGTTGGCTGCGGCTTCGCCGGTGGCGTTGGTTCATCGGCCTGCGCGCTGGGTGGGGCGGTTGGCTGGGGAGTCGGTGCGGGCGTCGGCGTCGCGACCGGTTTTTTCAGGCTGTTTTCGAGGCGCTCGATTTCTGCCTCAATGCGCTGTATCTGTGCGTCGGCATGGGCGGGATTGTCGGAGAGTTTCCGAAACCCGTTCCAGCCATGGAGTGATTCCTTCAGAAAACGAATCTTTGTTTCAGTCGATTTGGCGCGCCCTGCCGAACGGTCGGATACGGTCGCGTAGTCGGACCAAGCACGGACGTCTCGCGGGTTTCGGCTGATGGCTTCGCTGGCGTAGCGCAACGCCTTGTCCGGGTCTCCCATTTGCTCATGGAGCCAGATCAGGTGGTAGAGCATCGAATTGTCGTTGGACGGGGCAAACTCGAGTCCCTGCTCCAGCACTTCCGCCGCCTTTTTCCTGTCGGTGGACTGATACATGGAGGAGAGCGTCCAGTAGGCGGAGAGGTTTTCCGGCGCGGTCTTGAGCGTCGTTTCCAGCACGCTGATTGCGAATTCCGTATCACCGCTGCGGCGGGCTTCGCTGGCGATCTGGCTGACGATGGGATCGCCGGGCCATTTGTCGATTCCTGCGAGCACCGTTTCCTGGGCGCGGGCGCGAAGCTCGTCCGAAATGTCGTCGGCCTTCGAGGCCGTGATGAAGAGCGTCGCGTTCAGGATCGGCATGTTGGGGTTCCGCTCCATGGCGCGGTAGATTCGCTCGATCTTTTCCGTGTTCGAGATCCCCTCGGGGACGTCCTTGCGGCGGTAGAAGTGGTTCCAGGAGTTTCCGATTTTCGGGAGAGCCGTGACCTCCACGTAGTCCTCAAAATTCTCGTGGCCGTGGACAGCGGCGGAGATTTGCGGGTAGGCCCATCCCGTCGACTTGGGATCGTTCTTCTCATGGTACAGGAACAGCAGCAGGTACTCCGGTCGCTTCTCTTCCATGATCCATGCGGCGTTACGTTCAATGTGGGCTTCGTAGTCTTTGCGACGCGCTTCCGCTTCGAGCCTGTCCTGTTCCGTGGGGTCGCCCTTTAGCGACGAGAACAGCTTGTCCATGATACCCAGCTTCTTGGGCGGCCATGGCTGGGGAACCTCGGACGGCAGCGGGATGTTCATCGTCTCGGCGAGTCGGTCGACTTGTTCCGGCGAGAGCTTCTTAAGGCTCTCGGGGAGCTTGGCCGGCTCTTTCCAACTCACCGAGTATTCTTCGAGCAGCGCGACCGTGTTGTCGTCACGCTCTGTCAGCTGGTCGTCGTTGTGTCGGCGGAGGATCGCGGCGGCTTCGCCGCGCAGGCGGTCTGACTTCCAATCGGTGACCAGCTCGGTCAGGTAGGACTCGGCAGGCGGAAGATCCCCGCGGCGAGAGGGCGCGTGGGCGAGGTGGGGGTCCGTAAGTCCGTCTACATCGTAAAGCTGAAGGTCTTCGGCAAACCACAGCGGCTGGCCGATGTCGCTCATGAACACCCATCCATCCTCGACAGTGAAGAGCATCAGGAGGTTGGAGACTTCGGCGAGCGGCGGTGCGAAACCTCTGCCGAACTCGTATCTGATCTTCTCTTTGCTGAACCAGTTCTTGTCGCGATTTCCCCAAATCGGCTTGTCGTAGGAGAAGATGTAAACGTGGTGGATGCGCAGCTGTTCGCGGGCCGTGCCGTAGACGAGTACGCCGGCGAGGAACAAAACGGCGGCGCGAGTGACCAGCGAAGCCGGCAGTGATTTCGCAAGCCGGCCGGCGGTGGCGCAGGCGTAGCCAAAGCCAACGGCGCCAGCAACGCCGATGAACGGGATCGCGATCTGGAAGAACCGGAAGTTCGGCATCCAGTCGCCGTTGACGTGCCAGACATAGTAGATGTTCAGCGCCCACGGCGCGAGGACGAGACAGAACACCTTCCCGGCCCAGGCGTCGGGGTCGGCGCCCTTTCGCCGGCGGATACCTTCCGTCATCGCGAGCGCGCAAAAGCTAAGCGACAGCAGCCAAAAGTTCATCCATAGAAGCGAGTTGAAGGTGCGCCCGGAGAGGAAGTTGTCCACGGCGCCGTAGGCCTCGAGGTCGGCCACGCTCGTCGCAGGGAAACCCTCGCCAGCTTGATCGGTGTAGTAGACTTCGAGCTGCTTGCTGCCGCGCCCGTGGCCTTCCATCTCCACGTGCCGTTGCTTCGCGTAGTAGGTGTTCGGCAGCAGGTCGCCAAAATACATGACCTTCCACCCGTACCATGAGCCAAAGATCACGGCGGCAATCGCCCCCCAAAGGAGCATGCGCTTGAGCGGCATGAGCCGGTTGAGAACAAGCCAGAGGCCGTAAAGCCCTAGCGGCGACATGTAGTAGAGCGAGTCGATGCGGGTCATGGCCGCGAGCGCGGCGATGACGGGGCTGAGCAGCCACAGACACGGGTCGCGGCGCTCCTTTTCAAACCGGTAATAGCACGCCGTCACCAACGCCGTTTGCAGCAGCGTCTCCAGCCCCATCATTGCCCAGTGAGCAAAGTGGGCGTTTGTTGCGATAACTGCGACAGGGATGAGGTTGATGAAGTCGTTCTTCTGTCGGATCACGCGGGCAAGCGCCCATGCGGCGATCATCGTCAGAACACCGCAGGCCATGCCCATGATCTTCGACACGAGCATGAGGTCCATGCCGAGCCAGTGGGGGATGACGAGCAGGGCGGCCCAAAGAAAGTTGGTGAAGCCCTCGACGCGCGGACCCTCGGGGCTAAATCGCCAGCCGTGGCCTTTCACGAACATGTCTACAAAGCGGAATGTGATGTAGGAGTCGTCGATCACGGCGACCCAGTAGACGCATGCTTGAACGACAAAGAGAGCGACAAAGGCCAAGACGCAAACCCACAAGAGGAGGCTCATTGGACTGAGCCACCACTTTGCAGCTTCGGCGATGCTGGCCTTGGGGCGGTTCCATTTCTCCATCGGCTTGCGATGGTAGGCAACCCACTCGCCGAGCTTCGACTTCGGCGCGTCGCCGGGTTCGGCGGCGGTCCCGAGAGGTTCGGCGTGTTCTGATGGCTCGTCTTCCGCTGCGGCCAGCTCTTCCACAGGCTGTGGCTGAGCGACGGGCTCTTCAGCTGCAACTGGCGTCGGCTCTTCTATCGGCTCTTCGCGCTGAATCGGTTCGGGTAGCGGGGGAGCGGGTTCTGGAGAGGGCTCGCGCTCAGGCTTCACTTCCGGTGGCGTCACGAGAGATGAGCCGGGTGCGGGTGGAATCGGTGGATCGGGCACGACGGGACTCCCGACCGCAGGTGGTTCCGGTACGGCTGGAGGGATGGGTTTCGGGGGGGATTGCTGCCCACCCTCATCGATCGAGTGTTCGCGTTCCTGCCGTTCCTGTTCGTCTTCCGAGCGATCCATCCACTATTTTCCAGTCATGTGCTAAAGGAGGGACCAATGGGGCGGGAGAAAGGGTTGCTGTCAAGGCGAGGGTGGGTAAGCGCGGCCTCGGCGGCGAAGATTGGGTTGGGGCAGCAGCACTCCATTTCGCATTGCCGCAGGAGCGTTGGCTGCGGTCTTCTTCCTCCGCGAGGTGTTTCTATGGCTGACAATGAGGTGACTGAACCGAAGGTCCGTTCAACCATCGAGAGGTTGAACCGGAGTCCCGAGCTGCTCGACCCGGCCCAGCTGAAGCGGTTGGAGTTGGAGGAGTTGCGCGGCGCTTTGGAGAACGAACTGGAAGAACTGAAGTCCGGCCTGACCGTGATCCTGCGCGAGGTTCGCAAGGAACTGCGCGGAAGCGTGACGGGGATCCAGAGAGATTTGCGCGGGTTGCGCAAGAGCGAGAACTTCGATGATGCCGAGGTTTCTCGGCTATGTCGTAGCTTGGAGAAAGCCACCCGCCGCCTCGCCTCGATGCGGTCTGCCGAGTATCGCACCGCGAGCGACTTGGCGGAGCTCTCCTCGCGCCTCGAGAAGACCCGCAAAAAGCTGAGGCCCTGAACGGCTCCCGATGCTTCAAAGTATACTCGATTCCAAACCGCTGATCTGGATGTTGGTGAAGCGCGAGTTCCGTGCGCGCTACGCCGGGTCGACTCTTGGCGTTCTGTGGAATCTCGTCCACCCCATCGTTCTCGTTGCGATCTATGTACTGATCTTTTCGCAGATCATGGCGTCGAAGATGGGGGGCGATACGTCGCGGTTTACTTATGTGATTCACCTGACTTCTGGGATCGTTCCGTGGTTTTTCTTTTCCGAGATCGTTTCCCGCTGTACGATGGTGCTGATGGAGAACGCGAATCTTCTGAAGAAAATGGCGCTTCCCGAGGAAGTCTTGTTCGTGAGCATCTTCATCACGTCGATGTTCGTGCATGGAGTCAGCCTGATCGCGTTGATCGTGCTGTTGCTGGCGGCGGGCGCGCCGCTCTCGCCGATTGTTCTCTTCGCATTCCCTGCGATGATCTTAC
The DNA here is from genome assembly GCA_030431385.1 of bacterium. Classification (GTDB taxonomy): domain Bacteria; phylum Sumerlaeota; class Sumerlaeia; order SLMS01; family SLMS01; genus JAUIJJ01. Next base: position 4,956 of record JAUIJJ010000092.1, read on the forward strand.
TCGGAGTGGCCGCACTTGGAATCGGCATGGTGCTTTCCGTGATGACGCTTCTGATTCGCGACGTCGGCCAGTTCGTCCAAATCGCGCTGCAGCTGGCGTTCTGGTCGCTACCGATTGTTTACTTTCCGGAAATCCTGCCGGACAAAGTGCGCAGCCTGATCGCGCTCAATCCTCTGAAGGGTTTCTTCTCGCTCGTCCAATCGCTCTTCGGGTCGCCGGTTGCCGGGTTTAATCCTGATGCGTATTGGATGATGATCCTGCTTCCCTTCGGCGCGATGATGATCGGGATCACGTTTTTGAAGAATCACCGCTGCGAGATTCTGGACACTCTTTAGAAGCTCCCCATGCTGCGAGGCGCCTCTTGAATCCGATCCTCCCCACAAATCGCCCAGCAATCGTGCTCGTGCAGCCTCGCATTCCGCAAAACGTCGGCGCGGTGGGTCGCACCTGCGCCGCCGGGCGGGCCGCACTTCACATCGTCCGACCGATCCCCTTCGAACTCTCCGACCGCAGCCTCAAGCGCTCGGGGATGGACTACTTCGACATACTCGATTGGCGCGCTCATCTCGGGTGGGAGGAAGCAAAGGCGGACCTCGCCGGGCGCAGGCTCTGGTTTCTCACGAAGCACTCGCGGAACAATTTCTACGACCAGAAGTTTGAGCCAACCGATGCGCTGATCTTCGGCAGCGAACCCGCCGGCTTGCCGGAGGAGGTCCAATGCGACACGGCAGGTCGTGACCTGCGGCTTCCGATGCCCGAACAGGGAGCGCGGTGCTTGAACCTTGCGACTGCTGTTGCGGTTTCGCTCTACGAGCTGCTGCGGCAGACGGGCGATTTAGGGAAGCTTTGAGCGACTGCTCAGAACAGGTTCAGAACCGCGCCGAAGGTCAGCGACTGAATCACCAGGAGCCCCGCCACTAACCAGTACTCGCCGCGCTTGAGCCACTCCGCATTGGGTACGAGCAAGGCGCATCCCAGCAGCGGAAAGAGTGGGAGAAGTACGCGCGCCGTTTCTCCGCGCACCGCGTCGGCGAGGACGATCGCCAAGACCCAAACGGCCACCAGAGAAAGCATCAGCGGGTTACGCTCCGCGCGCCATGTTCGGCGACTCAGCCAAAGCGGCACGAACGCCACACCAAGAAACCAGACCATGTCCCAGACGTTCCAGCCGAGCCATGCGAGGCGTGATCTGTTGTTGTGAATCGCCATGGAGGTATGGGCTCTGACGCCTCGGAAAAACTCGCCGAACCAGTTATAGCCGGTCGCCGCCCAAAGGGCGAACCAGAGCAGGGTCGGGATCGTCAGGAAGACCGCTGCCCGCGCCGACCAACTGCGCAGACCCGCCGCTCGCCCGTCGAAGAACGCGAGCAGGAGACTCGCCACCACTGCGGTGAAGATCGTCACGCTGACCTGCCAGGCGAGGAGCGATTGCAGAAAGATCGCGCAGCCGGCGAGGATCACGCCTGCCATCTTCCTGAAAGCGATAGCGTGTAGTAGCCCACCCACGGCAAGCGTCGCGAGACCGGCGACGACCTGGTCGAGCGTGAACGTAAAGAGAGCGACTGCGGGCACGAGCGCGACCGCGGCGGCAATGCGGCCGTGGACGTGCGGTTCGTCTTCTCGGCGCAGCGCGGCGACTATGAGCCAGACTCCAGCGAGCAGAAACGCGACGCTCATGCCCTTGAAGGCAACGGCGAGCGCGAGGCCTGCGCGCAGCTTTCCCTCAACCGGCCATTGATCTTGAGCAAACACGAGCGGGTGGGCGGGGAGCCAATCGCCACCGCGCTCCGGCGCGAGATCGATGAGCGACTTGTAGACAAAGATGATCCCCGGCGGATGGGTCGCGATGCGGTTTTGGTTATAGTTTTCGCGAATGTCGTCGAAGCTCGTGAAGGCCTGTGCCGGTAGGTCGATTCGGGCGGCGGCGTGGAAAAAGTCCTCGAGGAAAAAGACGGTGGTGCGTTGGTAGATCGAAAGCGTTGGATCGGGGGTGCGAGACATTGCCAGGGTCGCCTGCCAGCCGACGGCGGCGAAGCAGAGCAGCAGCACTCGCGCGAGCTTGCCAGTGCGGTTTGTCGCCGCGTCGGCCCACCAGCCGATCCCCACCACCAGAGCGCCGAAGCCGCCAGCTGGAATCAGCCACCAGAGGTTCGCACCCAACTCGTGACGCCAGCGCCATTCCGGAGGCCAGGGCTTGTACCCACGCAGCCACGGCACCAGATCGGCGGCGAGCAGCCCGAGCAGGAGCGCCTGTAGAACGACCACCCAGCCCCAGCGGCGCCAAAACCCGTTCGATGTCGTTTGCTCGTCCATAGGCCCGGGCTTGTGCCAGACGACGGGCACAGCGGCAAGCTGTGATGCGCCCATTCCCGTTGCCCATCGCGGGGAAGTCGGGAGTCTGCGGCAGGGACAGCAACCATGGGCCACTGGCTCCTTATCACAGTATTCGCGATCGAATGCGTCGCCTGGCACTGGCTGCTCGTGCGGTTGGTTTCGCACGACCGAGGCCTTGGCCGCGTCGAGGGCTGGGCAGCAGCGCTCACCTTTCAGGTGGCGGCGTGGACGCTGACGCTCACCGCGCTGGGTTTCTTCGGATGGATGTTCGCACCGGTCACCCTGTGCATCATGGGGCTAGGCTGGTTCGCGTCGGCGCTAGGTTTCTATTCGCGACAGGACGCAGTCCCTTTTCACAGAGTTCTTCCCGCCCACAGCGCCGCCGAAGCGAACGGCATTCGGCTACAGTTCAGCAGGGCCGTCTCTCTCGGCGGCGCTGTCCGCGAGTTTCTCCACCTCCCCCCTCCTTCAACTTCTCTTCTTACTGCGGGTGCTTTTTGCGTCGTCGCGATTTTGTGTGCGCTTGTGTATCTCGGCCTCGGAGCACGGCTCCCGGTCGTTGATTACGATGGGTTGAGCTATCACCTGTCGACGGCAGTTCACATGGCGCAGGACGGCGACTTCCGGTACTACCCGGGAGAAAGCGGCTACGTGAATCACTTCGCCCGGGGCGGCGAGCTGCTCATGGCGCTGGCGATCCAGTTGGTGGGTTCGCTGCGGTTCGTGAACGCGGTCCAGTGGATCATGCTACCCGTTATTTTCTTCGCGGTTTACGGCGCGGTTAGAGGCTTCGGTGGGCGGAGAGCGAGCGCGCTCGTCGCGGCATCGCTGCCGGTCGTGTCGCCGGTGATCCTCCATCAGTCGAAGATGGCCTACGCCGATCTGTTCAGCGCCGGATGGTTCGCCGTAGGAGTATGCGCGGTGGTCGGCGCGGCGACGCGGCGCGTCTCTCCGGTTAGAGTCTTATGGATGTTTGTCGCAGCGGGATTGTGCGTGTCTACCAAGCACAACGGGGCGCCGCTGGCGCTCTTGATGGGCGTTTCCGCGCTGGTCGCTTGGGGTCCGGCGGTATTGCTGAAACCGCACAAACGAACGCTTACAATCACGGCCGCCGCGTTTGGGCTCTCGCTGCTCATCGGTCTCCCATGGATGGCGAGAAACCTGGTCAACTGGGGTTCGCCGCTTTTCCCATTCGCGGTGGAGGTTGGAGAGCGCACAATCTTTCCCGGTGACTTTCCGATGGAGGCCACGAAGTGGATGGCCTCTGATCCCGGGCGCCCGGACCTCTCCGAAATCGAGAAACTCTGGGTGACGTTCACAAACCTCGACCTCGAATCGCGCGAGCGAGCCGGTTGGTTCGGAGGCAACATTTCCAAGTTTAACAAGCAGGAACTTCTGGATGAGTCATGGGGAATGCGCGGGGACAGAAAAGACACGGGCTTTGGCGCGGTGTGGCTTCTCGCGGGATTGCCTTGTTTGCTGATCCTTCCGCTGACTACGAGCCGCCGCTTCGCGGTCACACTGACACTATCTACTATCGTCGCACTCTGGATCACGACCTCCCCCTGGTGGGCGAGGTTCGCACTCTATATCGTCCCAATGGGTGCCATTGCGGTTGGTGTGGTATTGAGTGCGGTTGAGCATAAATGTACCAATCGGGACTCAGAGATTCGAGCGGCGACTTCCCCAGTTTTCTACTTTTCCATCTTTATACTATCAATACCATTCCTGTTTGATGCAACATCCGTGCTTTTCTTGAATCGTGATTTCGAGAGGCTTGAACGGTATCGGGTTGATACCGACGCCTCATCGTTGGCGCCGGTCGATTGGATGCTTTGGACGGACCCGCAAAACCCCATGTGGCGAGCGGTCGGCGATCTCGTACACGGCGCGAAATCCGGTGACACGATTAGCGTCTTTTCTCCAGAGGTCGTGATCTTTAACGGTGCGTTAGTCGACTCAAGCGCGCAGGTAAAGAACTTCCCATTTCCATCGGTGTACCCATTTCCAAAAGACTTCCCACCGAATCGTGTCATGGAATTGCTAGAGGAAAACGAAGTGACTCGATTCCTAACAGGGCCTCGAATCAATCCGGTCGTGATGGATGAATTGCGGGAAGATGGTTGGTCAGTATCTACAAACCATCAAGAGTTCATCGTGTGGGAGCTTTAGCATCCCTCAATTTGTGTTCAGTTGAGTTCATCTGTCGTAAGAAAAACTCACTCAGCAGAGTCGCTCAATTTGCTAGTACGGAACGCGTCCCAATCGATAGCTTTCGGACTGTATGATCCCGCGGTTGCGAAGTACTCTTTTGCGCGCGTTTCGTTTCCGGTGAGCAAGTACGCTTCTGCCAGCAGCGTGTTAAGCGCGTTGCCGATTTCTCGGTCGAAGGTGTTGTCTGCTTCGAGTTCCGTCGCGGGGGGGATCATCCGCGCGAAATGCGATGCATAGGTGACCGCCTCGCGGTATTCGCCCTTGATGATGTGAATTCGTCCCCAAGCGTGTGCGAGCCAGAAAGTGTTCGCAGTTGGCGCTTCCCAATGGCCCTCGATGTGACGCCTTAGTTCATCGAAGTTAAGCAACTCGTCGATGGTCTTGTCGTAGGGGGCCATCTTGGCAGCTTCCATGTAGTAGCCGAGAGCTTCCTCCCATTGATACATTCGATAGGCGTGATGTCCGCGGAAGATAATCGGGTTCGCTTCAATCAGGGTATCGATGCGCTCCTGTGCTTCCACTGGTACGTTCGTGAGCATCGGCTCTGTGGGTACTTGCGAGTCGTAGAGTGCCATCATGTTCTCGTAAAGGGGTACGGGATCATAGCCATAACGCGGTGCTTCAAATTCAATAATAGGGTGGTCTTCGGTATTGAGTGGGTAGCCTTCGAGCAATTCCGTTAGCGTGCGATCATCACTAACGAATGAGCTCATTAGTTTCTCGGGATCGTCGAGACCGATCTCCTCCAAGTCACGTGCGACATCGGGTTCCGCCATCGCCCTGAGGGCCGCTTGGTAGTCAATGTTCAGAGAACCCTTTCCACCAATCAGCAGGCAATAGTGGGTCGGGTAATTGGTAAAGTACCAAACCGACATTTCAGGGAACACTTTTTGGAAAGTGCGTAGCGCGCTGCGGAAGGCGAGATCGCTCAGGCCGGAAAGGGGCATCCAGACGACCACGAGGCCGCGATCGGAAATCCGCTCCCGACAGAGTGAGAAGTATTCGAGATCATAGAGGTTCGCGTTTGATTTGTAGCGAAGATCTGTACAGTCCGTCGCGATGACGTCGTAGGTCTTGTCAGTAAATCGCAAGTAGGAACGGGCGTCGTCGATGAGCACTCGATAGCGCTCGTCAAAACTCAGGAACCCGGGGGCAGGTTCGTATTGGAAATCATCCAATGGATTGCGCGTGCCCTCGATGAGAGAAGCGCCCGCGTCGCGCGCTTGGCCGACCATTTCTTCCGGTAGGATCACACCATAGTTGGACGCTAAGAGCGACGGCGCGGCGCGGATGACTTCCGGCGCGATCTCAATAGTGTGTATCTCTTCGACGTCGTCGTAGAGGGTGTAGCTATAACTCGCCCCGCCGGAGCCAAAGCCAACGCTAAGGGTGCTCGTCGCCTCGCGCACGCCGCGGT
>JAUIJJ010000093.1 GCA_030431385.1 bacterium
TCAAGGAGCGACAGCAGCTAGAGTTTCTGAACCGCATCTGTCGATGCGGGCTCGGGTCCGGATGTCTCGACTGCTTCAGCTTCGACTGAGCGATTACCGGAGGCGAGGCTGGGAGTGGCAAGCCCGCCTTCTGCCGGGAAGTAGAGCAACAGCTGTGTCCCCCGCTCTTCTTTCTCCACGTCGATCGTGACCTGATGGCCACGGAGGGTTGACAGGAAAACGCTCATGCCGAGTGTCGGGCGCTGCGCGGCGTCGGTCGTCAAGTTCATCATCTCCACCAGCGACTGGCTGTCGAAGACATCCTGTGTATCGGAAAAGTTCACGATGACGTAATCGCCGAATTCGAGCTCTTCGGTGAAGGCCTCTTCCGTGGTTTCGATCGTGATGGAGCTCGTCTGCACCGTGACCACATTGTCCACGCCAGCCATGCGCGCGAGGCTGATGAACAGGTTGAGGAACGCCTGGCGGAGTTGCTCCTCCTGGCCGCGGATGCGAGGGAGCGCGCTGCCCAGCTCGAAGGTGACCTTCCCGAACTCCTCCTTTTCCAGCGAGTCGAAGAGCTGTCCGCTTTGCAGCAGGATGTTGTTAATGTCCAGCGAAGTGAGGCCGCTGGCGCTGGTTTCGGCGAAGGCGAGAAGTTGGCGGGTGTAGTCCAGCGCGCGCCAGGTACTCACCTCCACAATGCCCAGCGAACGGCCCGCCGTTTCTGTCGGCATGCCTTCGAGTTTGAGGTAGCTGACCTGCGCCAGCATCAGGCTAAGCAACGAATGGAAGTCGCGTCCGATGCCAGCGGTCAGCGTTCCGATCGAGCGAATTCGCATGTCGTGTTGGCGCTGGGACTGCGCGGCGCGGCGGTCTGTAATGTCGCTGACGACGACCTGCACGGCGCCGCTATTCATGTAGACGACAGGGCTGATGGAAACCGCGCAGAGGAGGCGCCGCCCATCCGCCCGCTGGAGGAGCGTCTCAAGAGTGGACTCTCGCCCGTCTTGCGCATCGTCGATAGCCTTGCGCCATGTCTCGTTGTACTCGGCGGGGACACGCTCAAGGAACGGCACGCTTTGCAGCGGGGTGTTGAGAAGGTCGAGCATCTCCTGAAAATAGGCGTTCGCGAACTCAATCTTCCCTTCCTTCAGGATGATGATGCCGACGCGGGCAGCCTCGACGAGGTGGGCGAATCGCCGCTCGCTGGCGCGTGCCGTTTGGTAAAGCCTCGCCGATTCCAAGGCGGAAGCGATGAACTGCGAAACGAGAAGTAGGAAGTCCGTATCGGCGGGCTGGAATCGCTCCGTCTCGCGGCAATCATCGACGCGGATCACGCCGTGGTTCCGCTCGCCGGCGGTGATCGGTGCGGCCACGCAGGAGCAAATCCCCCGGTCCCGACGCCATCGCTCGGGAATCAGCTTCGACTCCGAGCAATTGTTCTCCGTGATGACGTTTCCGCTATTGAACGCAGCGGTCATGATATCAAGTTGGCGCGGCGAGTTCGGGCCGCTCGTGATCGGCAGAGGCGTCACCCCGCCGAGGTACGGCCAAGCGCGCGTCAGCTGGTGACTCTGCTCATCGACGAGCCAAATCTCGACTTCCTCCACGCGGAAAAAGCTCCTCAACCGCTCGCCGACGATGCGCGCCATTTCTTCTGGCTGAAGGATCGCACTGACCGCCGGGCCCAACTCGGCGAGGAACTGTTGGCGCCGGATCTGGTCTCGCTGGTCACGATAAAGCTGGGCGTTGCGCAGCGCGATTCCAGAGATCGAGGCGATGTTTTGCAGCAGGTCCACCTGATTCGCGTCGATGTCTTCGGACGATTCAGAGCCGATGTACATCAGGCCGACGACTTGATCGGAAGCCACCATCGGGAGCACGAGGACTTGCTCGCACCCGGCGACGGGACCGGACACGGGATCGAGGCCGCTCGGATTGACGAAGCGCGCTTCCCGCTCAGTGATGCAGATCATATAGTCTTCTTCGCGCAGACCAGCACCGGGAGGCTGCGGCTCCATTCGCGTCATCACTCCCGTGTGGGAGGAATGAGTCAGCAGATTGACGAGGCTACCGGTCTCGCGGTCGAGGTGATCGATGGCGAAGAAGTTCATCGTCACCATCGCATGGAGCCGCTCGTAGATGATCGTAGTCAGCTCGGCAGGATCGAGCGTCCTCGTGAGCGCTTGGCTGATTCGCTGGATCGCGGTCAGCTGCGAGATCCGGCTCGCCAGCATGCGTTCCTGCTGATGGAGCTCGCTGATGTTGCGCACATGGAGCAGCAGGAAACGCCGCTGGTTCAGCTCGATGAAGCTGCGGGTAATGCTAACCGGGAACTCTTCTCCGTCACTGTCGCGCTGGATCGTCTCGACGCGGTCGAGCGGCTTCGACGCGGCGACGAGTCGCTTCATCAAATCGTTCTTGGGACGGCCTTCCTGTGCCGAGAGATCAACAAACCCAAGCGTTAAGAGTCGGTCGCGGTCGCAGCCATAGAGCGCCTCGGCGGCGGGATTCGCGTCGGCGATCTGCGAGGTCGTCGGGTCGATCATGAGAATCGCATCGCTCGCCCCTTTGAAGAACTGGCGGAACTTCGACTCGGACTGGGTCAGCGCGTTTCGCGTTCGATCAAGCGTCGCGACGATCATCATCAGCGCGGTCAGCATCGTGACGAAGGCGACGATCTGTGTGTCGTAAACGGTGCCTAGCGGCTCCGTAAGATAGTTCATGCCGAGAAAGATGTGATGGAACCCACGGAACGCGAAGGCGAGACCCAAGACGAGAAGGCCGAAGGTCTTCATCGACCTCATGGCGAGGAGGAAAACGGCGGCGATCCAAAAAGAAAGCGTGCCCAGAATCACGGCGCGCATGAGCAAATCAACCCGGTAGTCGCCGCCAAGAATCCGCACAGGCTGGAGACCGCTGGTGAAACTGTACAGGAGCGGCACGGCGATCAGCCCACCGAGAATACAACCACGAGCGACGCGGCTCACATCGCCATAGACAAAGTTGTGCGCACCGGCGATAAAGAAGACGTAACCGGTCGCGAGCAGCAAATCGACGATCATAAAGAGGAGCCGGGTTTCGACACCTTCGACCGGTTCACTGCCCTGAAGGATGAATTTCGCGCCCGACCAGAACACCAAAACGATCCATCCGGCGGTCCAATCGAGCGTGTATTTATGAATCTCTTCCTTGCGCAGGGAAACGTGAAGATAGAGGAACACAGCAGCGGTCAGCACCACGAAGATCGTGGGACCAATCAACATATTGATCAGGCTTTGCAGGAAGTTCATGGGCTGCCGATTTGCGGGTCCAGTCTCAGCCCCAAGTGATACCCGCTGGCGAGCGCGTTCGGAAGCGAAAAAATCGCCTACTCAAAAAAAGATGACCATCGTCGATGAAGAACGGAACAATTGAAACTTCGGAAGTCCAACCGGGTCAGGGCGCTTCGCTGATAAAAACGGTGATGAACGCGATTCGTGGGCACGGCCCCAGGGCGATTGTTGCCTTCTCTGGCGGGGTGGATTCGTCTGTGGTCGCGTGCTGCGCGGCGCGCGCCCTTGGGACAGAAAACGCCCTGTGCGTTGCTGCCCGTTCCGAGTCAAACACCGCCGACGACATCCGCCTCTGCCGCACCATCGCGAAGACTCATCAACTCAAGTTCGAGGTCATCGAATACAGCGAGCTCGCCATCCCCAACTACGCCGATAACCCTGCGAATCGCTGCTATTTCTGCAAGAACGCTCTCTACGACCACCTTAGTCGCCTGGCTGCCGAGCGCGGCTTCGGTGTCATCCTCGACGGCACCATTGCCGATGACATGGGCGACTATCGGCCGGGGCTGCGTGCCGTGGGAGAGCATGGCGTGGTGTCGCCGTTGCGCGACTGCGGAGTCGGCAAAGCCGCGGTCCGCCGCATGGCCTACGACCTCGGCCTCCCCAACCACGACAAGCCAAGCTCGCCGTGCCTCAGCAGCCGGGTTCCCTACGGACAGACTATCACGAAGGAAAAGCTCGAACAGGTCGCCGCTGCGGAGAGCTTCCTTCGCCAGCTCGGCCTGAGGGAGTTTCGCTGTCGCCATCATGGAGACCTCGCCCGCATTGAGGCGCCCCCGGCCGACTTCCAGCGACTCATCGACAATCGAGATCAGATCAATGCCGAGTTCAAGCGCATCGGGTTCCTTTGGGTCTCGATGGATCTCGCAGGGTTCCGGAGCGGTAGCCTGAACGAAGCGCTGGCGAAGAACAACGCGCCAGGAACGCTCTAAATGCCCGATAGGGCCTGCATCTTCTGCTGGACATGGTATATCAGCCCCCGCTGAAATGGCGTCATTCAGCGGATGGAGGACTGAATTTTGCAGGCTCCGCGAGGTAATCATGAGTTTCCGGTCACCCCTCCGGGTGGCGAATCCGAGGTGTTTCGTGACGAGTCGGAGATGCCCGGCGATTTCGCGGATCTCGCTGCTGAGGAACTTCCGACGCGAGCGCCTCATCTGGTTCAGAAAGAAGACGCCGACCGTGAATCCGATCCCGACGGCGTTCTGAAGCCACTGATCGACTGAGCATCATCACCGACTGGCGCGTCCCGCATTGACACCCCCGCACCCATCGACAACCCTGCCGCTCGCTGACAATTCGGAAGAGCCATGGCAGAGCCCGTAGAAAACGATACCCCCAAGCCCTATCTATCGGTCGTGATTCCCGCCTACAACGAGGAAGAACGGCTGCCCACGACGCTTGTTGCCGTCGAGGAATACCTCGCCGCGCAGGAGTGGTCATGGGAGGTGCTCGTGGTCGACGACGGTTCGCGGGACAATACGGTCTCCGCGACCGAAGCAGCATCGACCTCTGCTCACACGAAAGTCCTTAAGAACCCCCGCAATATGGGAAAGGGCGCGTCGATCCGCAACGGTATGCTCGCGGCCCGGGGCCAGTGGAGGCTCTTCACTGACGCCGATAACTCGACGCCTATTGAGGAAGTGGCAAAGCTCCTCGCCAAAACCGAAGAGGGCTACGCCGTGACCATTGGCTCGCGTGCCCTACCAGAAAGCCAGATCGACGTCCACCAGCCCTTCTACCGCGAATGGATGGGGCGTGTCTTTAATCTGATCGTACAGATCTTCACGATCCGCGGCATCAAGGACACGCAGTGCGGGTTCAAGTTGTTCAGTGAGGACGCGGCGGAGTACGTCTTTAGCCGACAGAAGCTCGACGGGTTTTCTTTTGATGTGGAGGCACTGATGCTCGCCCGGCGCGGCGGCTTCAAGATCGCCGAGGTTCCTGTGCGGTGGATCAATTCGCCGGCCTCGCGCGTCAGCCCGATCAACGATTCGATCCGCATGTTTCGGGACGTGATCAAGATTCGCTTCCAAAAGTACGACTAACCAACCCCTTCACAAATCATTGCGCCAAAGACGTACCCTGAGATTGAATCAGCGTGCGATGCACTCCCTATGGCTCGTCGCCGTATATTCAAACTACTCGACAGTGAAACGAACAGATGAACCTCAATGAATTGAAGCAGACCGGCCGCAACATCATGCGTCTACGCGAGATCGTCAAGGTGCTGGCCAAGTACGGGCTCGCCGAGTGGCTGAGCAGCGGAAACTTTGATTGGTCGCGAGATCTCCTAAAGAAGCACGTCAGCGACGAGTTGGTCAACTACTCGACTGAAGAGCGCATCCGCCGCGCGATCATGGAGCTCGGCCCCTCGTTCATAAAACTGGGTCAGATCGCGAGCACGCGGAGCGACATCATCGGCGCGGAGCTTTCCCAAGAGTTAGCGAATCTTCAGGCGAACGTGGTCCCCGATTCTGCCGAAGAAGTTAAGAATCTCATTACTGAGGAACTCGGTGAATCACCCGAAGAAATCTTCGCGGAGTTCTCGCCGGAAGCGCTCGCGTCTGCTTCAGTCGCGCAAGTCCATTGCGCGACACTCAAGTCTGGCGAGAGTGTCGTTGTGAAGGTTCAGCACATCGGCATTGAACATAAGATTCAAGACGATCTGGAACTCGTAATGTTTCTGGCAGGAATTGCCGAGAAGCATTCCTCGACCCTCCGCAATTACCAACCAATTCAAACCATTGAATCGCTGCGGCGTACGCTGCTACGTGAGTTGGACTTTTTAAGAGAGCGAAGAAACCTCGAAGAGTTTAGAAGCAACTTCGAGAAGGACGACAATGTTACTTTCCCTAAAACTTTCAAGGAACACTGCACCAAACGAATCTTGGTAATGGAACGAATCGATGGTTTTCAGGTGAGCGATGAAAAGCTCATTGAGAAACATGACATTGATAGCAGCGACCTCGCCGAGCGTGGAGCACACGTTTTTCTCGACATGATTTTCCGCGACGCTTTCTACCATGCCGATCCCCATCCCGGGAATCTGATGTGCAAGGAAGATGGACAGATCGCGATTATTGACTGCGGAATGGTCGGACGTATCTCAGACAACACGCGCGACGATATCGAGTCACTCATCATTGCGGTTGTAAGACGCGATTCGCAGCGGCTTTCTGAATCGATTCGCAGCATCGGATCGATACCATCAAACTTTGAATCAGATGCTTTCGAATCCGAGATCGCAGACTTCTTTGGTGATATGGTCGGTCAATCGGTCGATGAAATCGATATCGCCCACGCTATCAACCGGACGACCGAAATTATTCGTAAGTACCAAATCCGACTCCCGACAGATCTCAGTTTACTACTACGTATGCTCGTTGTTCTTGAAGGAACGGGTCGCGGCCTATCTGCACAGTTTAATCTGACCGAATTGCTGGAACCGTACTGCGAGAAAATGATCATGCGCCGCTATTCGATGAAGTCGGCCATCGAAAAGGTTAAGACGACTTACTGGGATTGGGAGAAGCTCGCTGCGGATCTGCCGAAAGACCTGCGCGAGTTGATGAAGCAGCTCAAGGACGGTTCCGTCGAAGTACGCATGGAACACCAGCACCTTGAATCAACCGTCAACCGTCTCGTCATGGGTGTCTTGACGGCGGCGCTTCTGGTTTCTTCCGCCATGTTGTGGAGGTCCGCATCGCCGCCGAGTATCGGTGGTGTTTCGATTTTTGGTGCAGCGGGATTCATCGTTGCATCAGTGTTGTTCTTCCAGATAGTTAGCGGCATTCGCAGAGATGAGAGAAAACGAAAGGAACGGTAGCTAAATGGTTCACGGGAAACGAGCATTCACGCTGATCGAACTTCTCATCGCGGTTGCTATCATAGCGATTCTGGCCGCGATTGCGGTGCCTAATTTTCTCGAAGCGCAAACCCGCGCCAAGGTCAGTCGCGTCAAAGCAGACATCAGGACTATCACCACCGGGGTTGAGGCGTATCACGTCGACGAGAACGCCTACCCGCCGCATCGGACCGCGGCGGGGGTCGAGGTCCCCTACCCTGATCGCTATGTGTTTCTGACGACTCCGATCAGCTATCTCACATCGATTCCCGCCAAGGACCCGTTCTACCGGCATGACATCGGCGGGCAAGGTGGGAGCGGCGAATGGATCTCCTGGACAAACTTCAGCAGCTACGAAGACACACACGCGCTCTATGCCGCCAAAGACACGCACCGCTACATGCTCCGCAGTCGCGGCCCCGACGGCGAAAACGAACCCAACAGCGTGCGCAATGACTTCATGGCCGATGGGATCGAGGGCGGGCCTTCGATGATCTACGATCCGACGAACGGCACCGTCAGTCGCGGCGACATTGTGCGGACGGCTAAGTTCACGCCGTAGCCCCGTAGATACAGAAAGGGCGCTCCGTCTCGGAGCGCCCTGATTCCTTGTGAACGGCTTCGGTGCTTAGATGCCGAGGTTGTCGATGTGCGCTTTCACGTCATTCTTGTGGTCAGACTCGTCGAGAATGTCGACGTAGCTCTGCCAGGTGGACTTGGCCTGAGGCAGAAGCCCGGCGCGCTCGTAGCAGTACGCGAGGTTGTAGATCGCATCGCCCATCTCCGCGTCGAGTTCAACGGCGCGTCGGAAATAGTTGATCGCCTCGTCCCAGTTCTCTTCCACGGCGTGCATGTGGCCGAGGTTGTAGTAGTCCGCAGGATCGGTGATCTCGCGACCCATTTCCTTCAGGGCGAGAACCTTTTCTGCGGCGGTGAGCGAATGAATCAGCGTCATACCGTAGCGTTCGTGGGCAACTTCGGAGTCGAGTCGAAGCGTTTCCCTGTATCGTGAGATTTCCTTGTCGTACATTATCAGGGCAAAATCCTCTCTCTTTTTGGGCGGCAAAACCCAGAATAGCAAACGGGGAATGGAACAGGAGTGACCGGTCGCTGTCCAGCCAAATCGGCAGCGGCTAATCGATGACGAGCCCGTTGGGCATGCGGTGCCGCTTGATTGCATCCAGCATTCCCCGCCCTCCGGCATAGCTCAGGTTGTCGCCAGCAATCGGTACTGCCTCGTTGGCGGCATAGATCGATCCGAAGGAGTTCGTCCCGTTGGTAGGGTCGTAGATCAGAAGAATCGGGCCGTCGATTTCCCGATCGTTCGCGAGGATCCCGCCGCCCGAAATGTAGGTCGCGTCGGGTCCAGGAGATTGGAGGTAGTAGGCAGTAGCTAGACCATCGAATGCCGGGCCAAATGCGCTGCTCTCCACCTGAACTCGTGCGCCATCCCGCCACGCTTGATAAAGGAACGAAATCGGTCTGTCGTTTTTATCCACTACTAGCTTGTTGGCTGACGCTGATTGCTCCGCCGTCGCCGAGGATATCCTGAAACTGCTCGGGAACGGGTCTGTTGGGAACGGGTCCGCCACGTACGCGATCGGAGTAGAGAGTCGTTCGAGTACCTCGCGATTTGGTTCGGTACTGATGGAATTCGGAAGTTGAAATTGGCTACACGGCGGATACCCATCATAGTCCACGTAGTAGGCCTCCAGACCTGTTTGGAGCCCTCTCATATTGGAGTAGACGACCGAGACGTCTGAGCGTTGGGCTGCTGCATCGAAGCGTGAAAACAACCCCAAGCCCACTGTTGGTAATAGCAACGCAAGTAGCCCTGCTTTAACAAGTGTTCCCGACGAGACTGAAATTGACTGAGACATCAGAGCTCTCCCACAAGATATGATATTCCGGCGATGTTTCCGGAGGATGTAGAGTAGCCTGAGGCGAAAGCAATTGGGTGAGGGAGATCAACGGCCAAACTGCACCATTGAGGTGATACCTGCTCATACTCGGCGCTGCCGCGCAATCTGATTCTGTTGGCAATCGTTCAGTGATTCACTCCAGGAGTCTCAGCACGAGATAGGCCTCCGCCTCTGGAATCCGGATTGTCAGCCGCGTGGCCGTGGTCAATCATAGGGCGAGCTTAGTCCACTGGAGAATTGGATGCCCTGCCGATTGATGGTGATCGCCTTGGTGCTGCTGGTGTTGGCTGGCTGCACGAGCGAGGAGACCGAGCCGGTCGCCCCCGAGATCCGGCCGACTCCTGTCCCCGACACCCGTGTCCTGATCACGGGCCACGCCTTCTTGCGCACAGCGGTGGGTGTCAATAAACTGTCGGGCATCAGGGTGTTCCTCTACGATAGCGGTTTCCCGGAGACTCTTCGCGAGGCCAGCATTGAGCTCGATCGTGCGGCCGCAGAGTTTCATCGCAACCAGGCGCGTGAGCTTGATCTCGACAAGGCGGTCGCCTCACTTGAAGAGTTAAAGATTTGGTATGACACCCGCAGTGAGCTGCTCGAGCTGGTCTCCCCCTATGTCTGGTCGGCCTCGCGGCTCGGCCGCAAGGTGTCGCTGAGCGGCTACGTTCCCTCGGTGGGGGCCAGAAACGCGCTGCTTGCGGCGGCGCGTCGCTCGCTCCCCGATGCCGAGATCGTCGACGAGATGCAGCTGGCCCGGGGCGCGTCACCGGGATTCGGCGCCGCGACGGCGTTCGCCCTCGAGCGACTCGGGGATCTCTCGGAAGGTCTCGCGGCGGTGACCGACGGCACGCTGTCCCTGAAAGGGACGGCGCTTTCGGCCGAATCGTATCTGGCGACCCGGCGGGCCTTCTCGGACGCGGTGCCGAGTGCGGTCGTGCTCGGCCCGGTCGACATCACGCCGGCGCGGGCGGATCCGTTCGTGTGGTCGGCCAGCTTCGACGGCGAGGCGGTGCTGCTCGCCGGTTTCGTTCCCAACGACGTCGTCAAGGATACGCTGGTGACGATGGCGCGGGCCGCGATGCCCGATGCCGTGATCAGCGACGAGACCAACATCGCCTCCGGAGAGCCGGCGGGCTTCGCCGAGGCGGCAACCTTTGCCATCGGTGCGCTCGGCCGGATGCGGGAGGGCGGTGTCATGCTCGATGGCCTGACGCTGGACATGGCCGGCGAGGCGCGTTCGGTGGACGACTATCAGGCGATCGTCAACGGCGTCGGCGGCTCCCTGCCGGAGGGCCTGGTGCTGGTCGCCAGCGAGATCACCCCGGCAAAGGTCGAGACCTACGGCTGGAGCGGCACCAGGGACGGCGATTCCGTGGTGCTCACCGGCTATGTGCCGACCCTCGCCGGGCGGGACGTGGTGGCCGACGCAGCCGAATCCGCCTTTGCCGGGCTGACGGTTGACAACCAGATCAAGGTCGCTGCCGGCGAGCCGAAGATGGACTGGATCGGCGCCATCAAGTTCGCCATGGAGCAGCTCGCACTGCTGAAGCGGGGCAAGGTCGAGCTCGGCGACCGGAGCTACATGATCGAGGGTGAGGCACGGGATTCGGATGCTTTCGAGAGCCTGGTCGCGACCAATTCCCGGACGCTGCCGGCGAGCCTCGAGCTCTCCCGTGCCTCGATCTCGCCGCCCCAGGCGTCACCCTATGTGCTTTCGGCACGGCGCGACGGGCGCGAGGTGATCCTCGCCGGCTACGCCCCCAGCGAATCCGACAAGGCCGACCTGCTCGATACGGCGAGTCGGGTGT
>JAUIJJ010000094.1 GCA_030431385.1 bacterium
CGGCTGGACGCCTGATCCCGGAAACTATGCCATCAGGATTGGGGATGGGAATGACTCTGCGCTGGCGTGGGATCCGATCACAGGACCCGGCGGAGTGAAGAATACGATCATACCAGTTAGGAATAACGTGGTTTGGCCCAATTCTGACACTGAACCAGCTTTCATTGGAGATGACTGGTATTCGATTAGTTACTCTTCACACAGTCGCTTCGGTGAGCTGGAAGTGGACTCTCAGCTCGATCCTGAATACGAGGTGAATGCACCATCCGTCCTTTATTCTGGGAGTCCATATCGCATTGATCGAGTTCCCCAGTACTTGAATGGGGTATTTCAGTTCTTTACAAACAAACCCAGGACACCCGGCGCGATTGTTCCTCGGATTGATTCTTAACGTAGGACTGAGAAAGGAAACCGGGCAAGGTGATTGAAATTGGTTGGATGATGAAGAGACTCCTTATGGCTATCATTTGCACTTCGGTTTTGATGAGCACTAATCCTTGTTTAGGCGGAGTTCCGACCCCAGTTCCAAGCCCAACTTGCCAGCCTGGAAGCATTCCCGCTACTTTTGGCTCCGATATGGTACCAACTCCAACATATGTTCCTGGCGAGAGTATTACGCTTAAATTAATGCCAGTTCAAGGCGATTGGCCTACGACACCGACGATGATTTCCTGGAACTCAAACTTTTTTGATCGTTACTTCTCGGACGATATCGAAACAATTACTTTCCCTGATCCTGGCCCGAACGATATTTGGATCGCATCCACTGCGATCGGAGATGGCATACGCCCGGAATGCAATGATTGGTCTTCTTCAACTGCATTCTACCGCGCTCGCCGTTTCGACATCACCCCAACCCCCTTCGCGACGCCAAGCCCGACTTGGGCGCCGCCGACTCCGACTTCCTGCACTCCTGTCTACAGCGATTGCCCGTCGTATATCGAATATCCCAAACCGAATTCGACCGACGTTCCCACGAGCTTTGTCCTTCATTTCAATGACCCTCTCGTTTTTCAGGGAATTGAAGACCTCGACAACACACAAACTATCAACCCGATTCCTCTCGGCGAAAATCGCTATGAAATCAGCGGGCTGACTTACGATACCGTTTACTTGGTATACCTCTATTGCTGGAACGATCCCTGCACCGGAGTTTTGGCAGGCTTCTATACAATCGAAACGCAGCTCAGTCCGACGCCCACTCCGACCGGTACCATCACACCCACAGCCACAGCGCCTCCGCCATCGCCGACGCCAACATCGGCACAACCAGAAGCCTGGCTCATTACGTCCGCCACCGCGCGACACCGCTACCCGATACCGCAACCCACGCCGACTCCGGCGCGCACACCTTTCCTCATCTTTCAGGAGGCCAACCAATGAGATACCTTCTCCTACTGTCCATCCTTTTTATGTTACTCGTCTCGTCCTCTTATGGCGAGCAGGTTTCTACAGAAGAAGACCAAACTACTCTCCAGTACTTGATCGACATTAGGGACTCGCCTACCGTTGGCAGGCAGACAACAAATCCGAACGGTACGTACCTGACAGATAGTGAGCTAATCGAGCTTGGCAATCTTCGTATCACCTACCTATCCGAGAATTCAGAGGCCATTCTGGATGCGGATGCGGTTCTTCTTTCGGACTCATCTTCGAGGCCCGCATTCTTCCTCAAGTGGCGCGCTAACAAGAATCTCCAAAATCTGGATGATGCACTTAGCGCACTTGAAGCCGGATGTCAGGGGTATGAAGGCAGCGATCCCTTTTGTATGTACGAATCGATGCTGTTGTTGACAAGAAACCCGCCCCTCAACGGCGGTGAACCCGACTACAATCCAGCAAAACTAAAGGCGGACCAACTGATTAGTGTGACCTCACCAAATGCGCACTACGAGTACTTTGTTGCCCGTGCCAGGATATGGGAGAAAGTTTCTCCTCAAAATTTAGCGTTTGCTATAGCCGACTATGCAACCGCAACAGCGCATACCCATTGTCCTTTGATAGTATTTATGGAAAAGGCAGATCTGGAGGCTCAATCTGGAATTCACTCACAAGCGATCACAACCATTCAGGCGGCCATAGGAAGGTTGGGCACATCGGAAGAGAAAGAAGCCTTCCCACCGGAATGGCGAATCACACTCGCGGAGTACATGTATCTGAATAACCCTTCTGGTTCCGATTGGAAAGACGAGTACGAACACTGCATCTCTACAATCGATAAGCGCCTCGCCGTGGTCGGAGATGAGCCTTATCTTTACGCGCTACGCGCTAAGGCCGCCTTGGGTCTGGGGCATTCCCTCCGCGCCCGTGCAGATGCCATTTCCGCATGGAATCTCTACCGCCCCGGCGATTCCGTGGGACCAACACAGACGGCAATCGATACGATCTTGGAGTAGTTCGTAACCCTAGATTGGTGGTGCCACTTGGGCCCCTATTGAATGCAGCCTCGAGCAGTAGGCGTGCTGAAGCCTAGTGCTCTCAAGAATACTAGAGGCGGGCTCGTTTTAGAAGCTTCGGCTACTAGCACTCTGATCGAGATTGACTGCATAGGCGGCTCGAATGATTGCAATGGCAGCGCGACCGTCCCCTTCCCCGCGCCGATGCCTTCGAGTCTCTGGCATATCGCCAATACCGGCGTCTGGGGTGACGTGGAGCGAATCAACTTGTGCCATCAGCGCCGAAGATTGCGGGTTCCACTTCCGCTCGACAGATGACCACAGTATATAGACTAGCGCGGAATGCGTCAGGTGATTTTGGCCGCCCTTCCTAGATTCCAAAAACTTCCAGCGCAGTCTCTCTTAGAGATTTCGCTGAAGAGCATTGCCAGTGGCAGCCCCTAATCCCATCCAAACTTGTGGGGGTGATACGGACGAACGCACTTTATCCACGATTAGAATCGATCGTCCGGCGAATCATCGTCTGGCAATTGAGCCAGAAGAATCTGCATCGCTCGCTTACGCTGGCCCTTTTCGACGGCCCGCTGAAGATCATCCAGCCAGTCTTTCTTGTGGAGGTGGTCGGGAAAAAAGTTGGTGATGCTGCAATCCAGAGCTTCGGCCATCAACGCAATCTTCTCGACTGGGACACCTCTTTCGCCGGTCTTCCACCGGGAGAACGAGGTCGCGTCGTTGTAGCCGAGAATCTCAACCAGCTCGTAGGTCCCAATCCAAGATCGCTCTGCCATGCTGGCGGCGAGATGGGCGATCTCCGCCTTGAGTTCTTTCTCCTTCCTGTGAAACTCCTCAATTTGCTCTGGCGAGAACTTCGGATCCCGCGGCGTTGTGAGTTTGCGCCTACCCATTTCACTGCTCTCCTTCCAGTTGCTTGGCGAGGAGGCGAAGGAGCTCAGCATGGTTGCCTTCGCGGAGGAGTTTGGCCACTAGCGCTTCCTGCTCGGTAGGAGGCGCTGGGATGCCGGTCTCATCGATTTTCAGGACATGGTGGGGAAGAAGTTCAAGGGCAGCTAGAACCCTGAGAAAAGTCTCTAGGTTCACTCCGCTGGATCCTTGCTCGAGACTGTGGACGGTGGTGGCTCCGACTCCAGCCTTGGCTGCCAGATCCCGTATCGTTAGTCCGAACGTCTCCCTCCGCTCGCGAAACAGCCGGGCCATTTGCTCTCGATCAATAGTCACACGTCCAAAGTTTTCTATGGGTTCACGATCCACCGAAAGGGCTCCGCATTTAGTGGGTTGGATGTTCGGCGAGCAGAACGTCGCGGGCAACGGGGTTCTGAAAAAAGAACAATTCGCCTTGACGTCGATCTGTTTTCAGAACAGGCTGCCCCCAGTTGATCGGGGACCCGATCCATTTCCGCCCAAGGAGCACCACCATGAAAGCCACGAAGAAGAAAACAGGCCCAAAGCCCATACAGTACATCCCCGAGCCGTTTCGCGGGATCGACGGCGTCGAGCAGATCACGACGCCTGGGCAACTCGCACGCCTTCGCGATTACCTCAATACTAGCCCTCGCCGCCGTGCCCCGTTCGTTCGTCTCGGCGCTTCGGTCCCACCTCCAGGCAGTTTCAACGCACGGAAGCCAACCTCGACATACGCCGTGATGGTCGACGGCGAAGTGTCAGTGATTCACCGCGTCCAAGATCCGCGCGCCGCATACCGGTGGATGATAAACCCGCGTCGGCCCTGGAACATGGACAAGGCGTTCGCTTCTGGGGGTGGCCGCTGATGTCATCAAATGGCGTATTGAAACGAGACCCCACTGGTCGTCGATTGGCCCTCATCAAGCACTTCGACGATGCCGAAGCCACAGATTCAGATACTCTAGCTCTCGCGAGCGGACTCTCTTGGTTTACAGACGAACTGGGTGGTATCCCTCGAGGCGCGGCGATCCTGCTTTCAGGCGACCCCGGTCTCGGCAAGACGACACTGGCGCTGCAGATCGCATCGGCGGCGGCGACACTCTGCCAGAAAGTCCTGTATATCGCGACCGAACAAACTTCAGAAGCCTTGAGCCGTCGCCTCTCGCAGGTCAGCCGCTGCCCTCGCGCTAAGCATTATCTTACTATCAAGGACGATCTCTACGATCTGAGGGTTCTCCCAGCCCTCCTGACTCATAAACTCCTCAACCCAGTTTCGCCTCTCTTCGGGACGCGCCTAATCGTGATCGATTCATTGCAGGGATGCACTGGCCTCAGCCCCTCTGATCGCGAATCGTGGTCAGCCATTCTCGACTTCATGCGTCGTGCGAGTGGAGTCGGACTTTCAGTTTTAGCTCTGGCACACAAGACCAAGGGCGGAGCGATTGCTGGTCCGCGCACCCTCGAACATTCCTGTGACGTGACGATGATCATGAAGCGTGGAGTTGCTTGCCGTTCGGTTGAGGTCTTGAAGAACCGCTTCGGACCTTCATCCTCCGAACCAATCCCGCTGCGTTTCAACAGGGACACGACTTGTCTTGAGCAGGCGCCGATTGGTCATGGCGCAACGGCCAACGTCTATACGATTGGTAGAGGTGGCATCATTCCGATCGAAGCTGCCATCGTTCCGGCCCGCTCGGATCGAGGATTCATCAAATGCCCTGGAATGAGCGCGCGAGAAGTAGAGACCTTGGCAGACGTGCTCGAAAGGTGCTGGAAAGAAGCGCGAACGATGTGGGCAATGGGCGTTACAGTGAGAGCGCCCGCCGGATTCGTTCAGAATCGCGATCATAGCCTCGCCATTATTGCGGTCATGATGGCGGCGCTGCGCCGTGCCTCGATTCCGGGCGATACGATCGTACTTGGCGACATCGGCCTGGACGGTCGCACCGTTCCCGCCTCAGAAGAATCGTGGCAAGAGCTCGAAGCCGCAATAAACGTAGGGGAACTGCAAGGCATTCGGCGGATCCTCTCATCCGCGGGGCCACGCGCCGAGTGCGATGCTCCAGCCGGTTGCGCCATAGAAACTGTGAAAGACATCGGGCATCTTGTTCAGCTTCTGGAGGCGAACGATGAGTGACGATCCATTCACTGTTTACGTTCTACGGAAGGAGTTCAGTCATTCGTCCCTTCCCACAACGAATGAAACCTCAAACAACTCTATTGGATGGGAAGTGCTCAATATGTTCTCGACGTTCACGGCCTGGCTTAAAACTGCAACCCGCGACGTTGGCTTCGTGATCCAGGGGCCTAACCAGACCATCGATACCGGTTGGGCTGCCGACTATCTTGTCTGCCTTCATTGCCCGTGGGCGGAAATGGCCTCCATCCCAGAGTGTACGCACTGGACACCGGATGGAGACATCTTCGAGTCGACAGACGATGTCTACTATGTTTCGGCCGACAAGCTCATCCCCCTCCAGAGCGAGGTGCTGGTCGACTTTTTCTCAGATGAACATGGTCGGCAGGTGGGAAACCTAGAGGGCGACCTCCGAAGGAAGCTGAAAAAGGCGTGCATGGCAGAGTGCCACTCGCTGGGATACAATCGCGCAGCAGCGAGAGACATTGCCGAGGGCATGGTCGAGGAGTTGATCTGTCTCTCACCGAATTCCTGGACTTGGAACGGCGTCCAAGAGGCGATCCTTACGCAGGCAGAAGCCTATGCCAGCGCTCGTCGTCGGCCGTATGTCTGGATGGTGCGCGAGCAGCTTGCTGTGGAATCGGGGGATGTCCTTACCGGACCGATCGAGGATGGCGATCTCGTCAGGCAGTCTATCCCCGTCATGCATCCCATGGATGACGTCAAGGAGTGGCTTCTCGAAGCCCAACCGCTCCTCAGATCATTGCGCCTCCCCACACCCGAATTTGAGAGCATTCGCCACTTGCAGCCGGGAGAGCTTTTCTTCAGCGAGCGCGGGCTCATCCATCGGACCGAGGGCAGCACAGTCTGGCTCGGCGAGATTGCCACCGACCTCCTCCACGAACGCCACGGCGAGTGCGTGGCAGACGCCGAAAGCCTTGTTCGCGAGGAGGTCGTGAGGCTCTTGGTAAACGAAATCGAGGATGATCATCCCCTGACGACCGAACAGTATTCCCAAGCGGTCGACGCCGCCCACGAGCTTGCCGCAGAGACCGACGTCCTACAGATGTTGTACCGCGACATCGCCACGCTCGCGGATCTACTGTACAAGAACGTGGATTTTTCGGGCTTTTAGAGCCCCCGACAGGAATCGGACGCGGCGCGCGTAGATACCCCGACACCAATCGGAGGTATCTCCATGAAAGACGGAACAAAGGACCAACAGTTTTTTCCCGCGTGGCAGGCAGCGGCCCACCTCAGGTGCGCGACGCGGACCATTCAACACCGGGGTCAGCAGTGGGAGAGAAACGCCCGGACAACTGGTGACCCCTACCTGCCTTCATCTCCCAAAAACGGCCTGCGGAGGTCCTGGTACAAAGTGAATGAGAGCGCGTACAGCTTTGAGGATCTGGCAGAGTTCATCGAGAACTCAGTCCGCGAGCGCATCGGCCAGCCTCTTGTTTCCTGGCGGCGAGAAAAGGAGCAGGCTCATGACTAAACCGATCACCCTGCAAGTCGCAATCGAGCGCTACCTGGACGACCTGATGGAGTCTGAACCGTCCCGCATTCGCACGCGCCGGTCGCATCTTCGTCTCATCGAACAGATCGTCGGGTCCACGACGCCAGCCCGAAACCTGCTCGTCGAATACGAAGGCATTGTCTCGCAAATTCGTGAACAGGCACCAGCGCGCGGCTCGCACACGGCTATCACCTCGACTCTTCGTCACCTGATTCGTTGGAGTTTGTCGGAGAGGTTGACTTGCATGGAGGAGACCGTATCCGAGCAACTCGGTATGCCAGAGGCTGGAGCCTTCGCCGTCTGGAGCGATAATCCCCGCGCGCTCTCGGTCTACAAGCTTCTGCTCCTTGATATGAGGGTTGGATCAATCCACAGCTCTGAATTGAGTGAAGCCTGGTTTCTCAGGTTCCTTGGGAGCCTCCCGAACTGGTTGCGCGCTTGGCGTAGCTGCTGGGCAGCATTTCGAGCTCAATGGGAGCTGCTTGAGGATGAAGGCATTTTGCCAGAAATCGATCTTCCAGCGCCGCCTTCCCGAAAGCGGCCTGAGTTCGCAGCAAAGCCTTCAGATTTACCGCATCGCCTGGAGGAGGAACTTGCGGCAGTGGAAAGTCGCCTTCGGGGCGAAGACTTGCGAGATCGTTTTGGCCTGCCGCCGTATGACAGAAGCACGGTGAAGCTGTTGATCGGTGTACTCCTCCGCCTGCTGGGTCATCTTCGTGACACACAAGGGGAGAGTTTCGAATCGCTGGACTCGCTCTCAGATGCCCTTGCACTCGACAATGCGCTGTCATTGATCAACAGGTCGAATGATGACTGTTTTCGCGAGGATGATGGCGATACATCGGACAAGACCCCTCCCGGAATAGGCGCATACGAAATTGGACAACTCCGCCAGCTGGCCGCCGTCGTTCGCGTTGGATTGCGTGACGAAGCGCTCTATGCAGCCTATAGCGACGAGATTGCATACCGTGGCCAAAAGGTGCGAGAAGGTCGTGAGGCCAGCAAGTCACTACGACCTCTCGACGACTACTTTCGGGTGGCAATCACCTTGATCGAACGCGCGCGGGCGCTTGGGTGGGATTCCTGTCCGACTACAGCTACTGCAGTGTTCATTCGTGATGCGCTGCTGTTTGGGTTGATTGCCGCGTTTGGATACCGCCGAGGAGTCATTGCTCAGCTTCGTATCGACACAAACATCCGCAGCCGGGACGGCGACAAGACAGTCATCTGCATTCCGAAAGAGAATACGAAACCCCGCTGCCGTGATTTGATGCACGAATTGCCGCCGGAGCTTGAACCTCTCTTGCGAGATTATCTCGAAAAGGCGCGCCCGCTCCTGTTAGGGGAAGCCGCGGAACATGCGTTTCTTTTTGTCTCTTCTGCAGATGGTTCTCCGCTTAGCGAGAGTGGGATCTATGCGCAGATCATTGCGCGCACGACGGAAGTGCTCGGTAGCCCCAGCAACCCCCACCTGATCCGCAAGTCGCTCGCAAACGACTACGCACATTGGTCACGCGGCGACTACATGACTGCAGCGGCGGTCTTGGATTCCAGTCCGTTGACGCTGCAGCGTCACTACGCGCGCCTGCAGGCAGAAGCCCACATCAAGAATTTTGACGAGGCGACTCGGCATGCGTGGGGCGCAGATCCCCCTGAGGAGGGAGCAGCATGATAGACCTGATTGAGGCGCTGAACAGAGTGAACCTTTCGTCTCTCAGCCTGAACGCGAGTCGTGTGCAGAATATCGCGGCTGAACTTCAGCAGATGCCGGGAATCGATCCGACTGCGATGTCGTTGAGAGAAGTCCGTGGTTTGACCGAGTCCTACAGGACTTGGCTGCAGAATGCTGCAGCGAGCTCACGCACTAACACGCCGAGCCCCTCGACCATTCGAAACCGTGTTTACCGGCTTCGGGTTCTGTTGGATCTGGCCAAGGCACAGAGCCTTCTTCCGCAAGAAGCTATAGAGTTCGACACTGGTCTTCCCTATCTCAAGAAGCCAAAGGTTCGAACCCCCGCTCATCGTCGCTACCTGGCTTACCTGGCATTTCGTGAGTGGTGTGGCGCTCAAGAGTTGTGTGTGGAAGATCTCACTTGTGAAAGCCTTCGTACCTACCGCGAAGCTCTCCGTTCTAGCCTTAGCCCCACTTTCGCTGAGGCGCGATACGATGATCTGGTTCACGTGTGGCGTAAGCTCGCGAATGCTGCCTCACTTCCAAGACTTGATCTGCCAAAGTGGAATGAGGTCGGACTGGATGACTATGGTCTGGTTCGCAAGCATTGGCCTAAACTCGTTGAAGACCAGTTCGCCGAGTTTGAGGCAGCAGCGCGCGGAAAGGCACGCCCTGGCCAGAACCGGCATCGCCTTCTCTCGAAGTCATCACTCCAAGATCTCCAGTCTATACTTTCCCGCTATCTCGGTTACCTCGTTACGATTCGAAACTATAGTCTTGATGAATTGTCCCTCGTCGATTGTCTTGCGAACTCCGATTTTGTCGTATCATACACTACCTGGCATATCGACGATCGCTGCGAGGGTGCTGAGCGTGAGCATCACCGAGAAACCCTGCGCTGGTTCGCTCATCTCCTCGATTGGTTTGAGTCAGATTGGAATTCCGCAGACCAATACAGGCGCATCGCGGCCTCCCTCAAAACGGCGCGGGTACGCGATCCGTTTCCCGAAAAGCCTATCGATTACGACGGTATGGTTGCCGCAGCCACGGAGCGCCTAAACTCGGCTCAGGATCGATGGCAAAACAGCAAAGGGGGGCTCCTGTCGAAGCGTCGTAGCGCCGCGATTGAACTGCGCGACGCGCTCTTGTTTGCGTTGTTGGTTTGCCGTCCCCTGCGCTCGCGAAACCTGCGCGAAATGGTGGTGGGCCGCAACCTTGTCAACGTGCATGGACGCGGATGGCGCTTGGTCTTTGCAGATCATGAAATGAAGGCCCGCGCCTACTCCGCCCCGTTTCCTTCGCAACTCGTTCACCCCCTTGAACTCTATCTGAACGAAGCCAGACCAGTCCTCGCCGGAAATCGCGAGGCCCGCGAAGTGTTTCTCAGCAAGTCGGGCCGCCCTCTCTCGCCCGATTCCCTCTGGAAGCGTCTCGCTGCGGTCGGCCACAAGACGCTCGGCATCTCAACCAACCCCCACGCGTTCCGCTACTTGGTTCCGACGGCATACCTGCTCAAGTATCCTGACCGCGCCATCGAACTGCAGGCCCTCCTGGGCCACGCCGTCCTGGAGACGACCCTCAAGTCGTACATCCACGTATACAGCCAAGTGGCGTCTCGGCGCGTCGCCGCCGCCCTTCGCGAGAACTGCCCATCATTTCGTCGCCTCGGCGAGCTGTACACATGACGCCAGGGAGTAAGCCCCTACCACAACCTGCTAAACACCCCTCCGCAGGGGACCTTTCGCGCCACTCCGCGCATTCCAGCGCAACGGGACGCAACCACTCGCAACGTGCGCAATTGGCGACATGGCCAAGGAGATATTTGAGTCGCGATAGATGAAGCCCAAAGACTAAACCTCCAGGAACGACTGAGAACACTTGGTTTACCGGAAGGGAAGGCGACTTTCGCTGTTTTGTGGCGATGTATCGCACGCTATCCGTGCAAACAGTTCAATCCTGGGCAGTTCGCCCAGAATGATTACTCAGCATATTGCTCAACTCGCAACATTTGATAAACCCATCGTAACAACAGAGCAGAGAGCAGGCGCTTCTCATTGGAAATCCTCCGATGCAATCAATTGCCTAATAGGCAATTCTTGTTGCCTTGTAGTCCCTTATTGGCGTACCACTTCTCGGCGTTTTGAAAACGCCCAGCCTAGATCAGTGTGGATGCGTGGATTTCATTCACCGCGCTCGACAT
>JAUIJJ010000095.1 GCA_030431385.1 bacterium
GAAGCGTGTGGACCACTTCAAAGCATCGCATCGAGCGCATGATCCCCCTCGTCGAGGTCGGCGCACTCTTCTTCAATCAGATGGTAAAGAGCGATCCGCGTGTTCCCTTTGGCGGAGTTAAGAACAGCGGTCTTGGGCGGGAACTCTCTAAAGAAGGTATCTTGGAATTCACCAATCAGAAGACGATCTGGATTGAGTAGACGATGAACAGAAAGCAACAACCAGAGGGAATGTCCCTCGCGTATCTAACTCCCTTCGACGAGAAGCGCCTCGATATGGCTCAGCGCCTCGGGCTCGGCACCATTCAACTCCGCGTCGGGCCAGGTTTTCCAATTGATACTTCCGACTCCAAACTTCGTGACGCGAAAGCCGCGGCCAAGGAACTCCGCAAGCGAAAGATCAAGGTTGGTTCTTTAGGTTTTTACCGTAACCTTCTCGATCCCGACGCCTCGGTGAGGAGCGATGATAGGAAGCACTTTGAAAACGTGTTGAACATGGCAGAGATTTTCAACACCGATCTGATAGGAACTTTCGCAGGTCGCGATCCAGAGCTTTCCATAGAGGAAAACATCCAGCCTTGGGCAGATGTATGGGGACCGCTCGCGCGCAAGGCGCGGAAACTGAACCTTCGAATCGCCTTCGAAAATTGCACAATGTTTCGTGGGTATCCGAATCGCGGTATCAACGTTTCCCACACCCCGCACGCCTACGAACTCATGTTCAAGTCCCTCGCAGCAAAAAACTTGGGTATCGAATTTGACCCGAGCCATCTCATCAAACAGATGATCGACCCAGTCGGTTTTCTCCGGCGGTTTAAAGGCAAGGTCTTTCATGTCCACGCAAAGGACCACGAACGTCTCCCGCAGCTAATGCAGCTACATGGTTGTTACGACGTAAGAGTTTCTCGTGATCGTTATCCCGGTCGCGGTGAAGTCGACTTCTGGGCAATCGTTAACGAATTGCGCGAGCATAAGTATTTAGGTCCGATCACAATTGAAGCCGAACGCGACCCCGATTATCAAACACCGAAAGAAATCGAAGGAGGTCTCGCTCATTCCGTGAGGTTCCTTCAGATACTAATGGCGGAAAAAAGTGAGTCTCCGTAAATTCAACGCGCTCATCTTAAAGAGCCACGAAACCGGCAACACATCAGAAGTCGTCCATACTGTTTCCGCCGAATTTGGTCAGCTGTCTGTCTACGCGCGTGGCTTGCAGTCACCAAAAAGCAGCCTCCGCGCCATACTTCAGCCGCTTTCACTTGTAGAACTAACAGTGTTCCTTCGCGACGGATCGGAGATGGGAACTCTCCGAGAGGCGACGCTGATCGAAAACAACTCGGCCCTCACCTCCGATCTCGAACGATTCTCACTCGCGTTGATGCTAGCCGAAGCCACATTCGAATCGTGCGAACCCGCCCACGAAGCGGCAGACCTGTTCGCGGCGCTCCTCCACAGCCTTCACGATCTCGATCCTCGTTCCGATGTTCCACCGCTCGCCGCAGCCGCCCGCAGTTTTGCCGAGCTTCTTTCCGTCTCAGGGTTCGCCCCTCAAATCGAGGCAGACCTTCTGCGCCCCTGGCCCGCTAATCAACCGCGTCCCCGTGTGTTTCATCTCGATATCGCTAACGCAACGATCCACGCGCGACATGCCCAGCCGCCCACCGCACCGCACTGGCCGCTCAGAACCGAACGGCGCCTCAGCGAGGTCCCGATCCCCCCCAGCGCCGTCAGATTTCTCTACTCAATCGACCGCGGCGAAACCACGCCAATCCCCTCTGAAGAAGCCCACCAACTCCTCGAAGCACTCGTCCGCCTATGCGAACACCACATCGAACGCGGCCTCAAATTCTGGCGCCGAGTTTCTGGTGAGTGACGTCTAATCAAAGTTGACCCCGAAGTTCACGTTCAAGGACGCTATCCAACAAGTCAAAAGGACAGGCTTTCTAATAGCGCGATTGGAGAAAACCCACATGGCGAAGTTCTTGAATACATCTGCTGTGACCTACCATCTCGAAGAACTCATCAAGAACTCTAATGAACGGCTCGTGTTGATCAGCCCGTTCCTGAGGTTCAACGATCGCATTCGTGAGTTGTTAGAGGACAGGGATCGGTTTAAGATCGACATCAGAATTGTGTATGGCAAGAACGAGCTCCAACCCGAGGAGAACAACTGGCTGAAGAGTCTTGCCTTTGTCCGCACTAGTTTCTGCAAGAATCTCCATGCAAAGTGTTACCTGAATGAATCCCGAGCCATCATCACCTCGATGAACCTCTACGAGTTTTCACAGGTAAACAACAACGAAATGGGTGTTCTTATTGAAAGGGATTCGGACTCGACTCTCTATCAGGAGACCTACACCGAAGCGCAGCGTGTCATTCGTATCAGCGAAGAGTTAAAGGTCACGGTCGAGCGCATTAGCCGCGAAGATGAAAACCCTAGCGCAGAAGAGAGTTCCAGCTCTGAACCTTCGCCAACTCCATCTGCACCCGATTCCGGACGAAAGATTTCTACGTCGCAGTTGGCAAAGGCGAACGGGATCGGCGGCAAAGCGCTGTTTCAGAAATTCCTCGAACGCGGGTGGATTGAGCGCGTGGACAACAGCTGGAAGCTGACTGAGAGCGGAAAGAAAGATGGCAACGGCGAGATACGAAACAACCCGAAGTTCGGTGAGTACATTGTCTGGCCCGAGGAAACTGTCGTCTGATTCCATATCCTGCCCTACTGGCATACCCAGTAGCTTCCATCACGGCTGTCCTATCGCGATCGATTCATTTCGCAACACCCCCGTTAGGATTGCAAGTACTCGGCCTAGTGGGACCAAAGGAAGCATCGCGCTAAACTTTCGACCACGAGCCAAGCCACACACGGTCGCCCAGTCTGCCAAGTTCCAAACGCCTCAGTTCTAGTTCGCAACCGCTCGGAGATTTCCTTGCCTTCCTAGGTACAGGCACCAAGAGTGACTCTATTCAAACCAACCGCGCTTTTTTTAGGTCGCAGAAATGAACGAGTCCTTCTCACACGATCTCACCCTGCCCGAGAAACAGGACGCGACGTTCGAAACCGTTCACACCTCCGGGACGGTGATGAGCGGCGACGACGGGCCGAAGACACTCACCCAGTGGCGAGTCGAGGAATTCGGGCGCACCAGCCGCAGCGAACAGCAGAAAATACTACCGCAATTCCAGCTCATCCAACGGATCGGTCGTGGTGGGATGGGCGAAGTGTGGGAAGCCGTGCAGACCTCGCTAGATCGACTCGTCGCCGTTAAGTTCATCGCAGAGGACGTCGCATTGCGCGCGGCAAACCCAGAAGATCGCGTTCGTCTTCGCCGCATCATGGAACACGAGGCAGTCATCGCCGCGCGCCTCGAACATCCGAACATCGTTCCGATTCACGATCAAGGGTCCGACGAAAAGGGCGACCCGCTCATTGCAATGAAACGCATCCACGGCCAACCGTGGCGCGACATGCTCCGTGCGGAATTTGACTCTTCCACAACTCCCGAACTGCTGGGTCGCCATCTACCGATTTTCCTCAACGTATGCCAGGCCGTCGCCTTCGCTCACTCCCGCGGAATCATTCACAGGGACATTAAGCCGGCGCAGGTGATGGTGGGGGAGTACGGAGAAGTACTGCTCGTTGATTGGGGACTTGCGATTGATCTTGAAGATGGGATAGAATCCGATACGCACAGCCGCAAGCGCGTCAGGATACCCACACGTCTCACCGCATCCAGTCCCTCAGGCACCGCCGTCCTCATGTCGCCCGAACAGACTGAGGCAACTGCGGAAAAACTCGGTCGTTGGACTGACATATACCTATTGAGCGGTACTCTATACTTTATGCTCACGGGCACCTACCCCCACCAATCAAGCACTTCCCATGGTGCATTTGCGAAAGCGATGAAAGGTGATATTGAAGACCCGCGCAAACGCGCACCCGAGAGGCTCATTCCCGATGAGCTCGCTGAAGTATGCCTCAAAGGCCTCAGCGCCAATCCCGAAGATCGTTTCACTACAGTAGAGGAACTCATCACGGCCCTCGAAGACTTTCAATCGGGTACGTACCGCAGGCGACGCGCGAGCGCGATCATTGAAACCATTCGTGAAAATCTGAAGTCGAACCCCGAGGGATATAGTGTCTATTCTGGCCTGCTGGGTCAGATTGCTGAAGCCGCAGGTCTTTGGCCCGAACATCCACACATCCCCTTGCTCCGCAAGGAATTGCACGCCCGCTACGCACGTCGCGCCCTTTTGAACAACGATTTGGTATTGGCAGATCTCCAAGCGCGAAACCTACCCGAAGGCGATGAACGCACCTCGATCGACAACGAGATTCGTTCGCGAGAAATCGCAAATCTCAAGCAACGCCGCTACCTACGACTCGCACTCGGTGCAGCGATTGCGTTGCTCGCCACGCTATTCTTCTCCTCAGCGGTTTTTGCCCTCGTGTTCAGGGATGAACGGGATCAAACCCAGCGCGCGCTGCAAGTCTCCCAAACTCGCTCCAATGCCAGCCAGGAACTTGTAAACTTCATGCTATCGGACTTGTCTGGAGCGCTCGATCCCGCCGTTAAACGCGACGGCGAGTTGATCGATATCATTAGTGAAAAAGTCACGACCCACTATCGAAACCTGGACACGAGTGTCGACTCGGCTGAAGTGAAGCTGAAGCACGCCGACGCGCTTCAGCCGGTTGCATACAGTCTGATGGATTTGGGGCAAGTCCGCGCCGGCCTCGAGCTGTACCTCGAATCAATCGGCATTTATGAGGAACTGGCTCCGAAGTCGAAGAAGTTGGTAGATGCGTTGATGCAGGCGACGAGTTGCTATGTGGCCTTGGGCGAAACCGACGCAGCGGCGGCACTCGAAGCCCGTGCGCGAGCGCTACTGCCCGAAACCCACCCTCCGGATCACTCCGCACACATTCTCGGTCTCATCCGCCATGCGCAGGTCGCGCGACAGAAAGCCGACTGGGATCTCGCCGAGGAACTGTGGCTTGAAGCCATTGAACGAGCAGAAGCCGCGGGAAACGAAGCCTACGCGGCCCAATCCAATTCCCTTCTTGCAGGTCTGTACAGATTTCGGGGCGAACGGGAAAAAGCGCAGGAGATGTTCGAGGCCGCCGTCGGCAGGTATGCGAGTCAGTACGGAGAGAATTCGAAACGCGCTTCGTTGGCAAAAATTGATCTGGCTAACATCTACAAGGATCGAGGGCGTATGGAAGAGGGTCTGGAGCTGGCCGTTGGAGCCCTCAAGAATCTCGAAGAATTGCTGGGGCCAAACCACCCCGAGTTGACCGGCGCACTAAGTTACATTGGTAGTTACAACTACATCAATCGGAACTACGAGAAGGCTCGGGAATACTATAACAGGTCGATAGCCATCAACACCGAGAACAATGGCGAAGAATACTATTACAATGCACCACTCTATCAGTCACTCGCGGTTATCAGCATCGGCGAGGGAAAATGGGAAGACGCGCAAGTGCTTCTCGAAAAGGCGCTTAAACTTCAGAACAAGGAACACGGCGAGCTATCCGTTTACCATGTTGAGTTACTAATGAGTCTCTCTGCGGTGTATGATAACTCCGGTCAGAGCCACGAGGCCGAAATGACGTTGCTCGACGTTATGAAAATTCTGGAGCAACACTTCAACCCCGAGCACCCCAACAATGGATTAGTGCGCGCGAATCTCGGCTACCTGTATGCGAGGAATAGCCGCTATGCCGATGCCGAGCCGTTCCTTGCGGCTGGACTCCCGATCCTCGAAAAGGCCTACGGTGGCAATCATCCGTTCCTCAATGGCGTGAGAGAGTACATTATCCAGAACTATTGCTGGTGGTCGCTGGAGATAGATGGAGATGAAAGAATTGAAAAGTGCCAGAAGGCGTTGGCCGTGTGGGATGAAATGGAGCCGCAAGTTTGCAACGGAACCACGTCTCGACTGATTACCATCGCACTTATCGATGTCGGGCGGACCGAAGACGCCGACGAGATGATGCGCTATCTCGTCGACAATGACCTATTCACTCGATGGGTTTTTGATACCGCAACCGAGCACGGTTACGTATTCGATGATGAAACCACTGCGCTCGCGCAAACCCTCAAACCGGATGAGGAGATTCCTTCACAATAGTTATCAGACTTGCGCACCGGTGGAGTCGCGTATGTCCTCGGCGGCGAGGTAATTTGCCATGTCCTACCGAATTGATCTCTTCAGCGACACGATGACCAAGCCCGGTCCGGAAATGCGCCAGGCAATGGCGCAGGCCGAAGTCGGCGATGAACAGCGCGGCGAAGATCCCACTACCAACGCGCTTCAAGATCGCATCGCCAAACTGCTCGGTAAGGAGCGCGCCGTCTTCCTGCCTACCGGCGTGATGTGTAACCAGATCGCCTTTCGCGTACATTGCCAACCCGGCGACGAGATCATCATGGATGAACATGCCCACCCTCGCCACTTCGAGGTCGGCGCGGTTTCGGCACTCAGCGGAGCACAGGTTTATCCGATCAAGGGAGAACGCGGAATCTTCACTGTCGAACAAGCGCGCGAAGCAATCCGCCCCTCATCGCTCAGAAACTTTCCCGCTACAAAGCTCATTTCCATCGAGCAAACAACAAACATGGGCGGCGGCGCAGTTTGGCCGTTGAATACAATTGGAGACATCGCCGCTCTCGCCAGTGAACACGGAATCAAGATGCACATGGACGGCGCGCGCTTGCTCCACGCGGTCGTCAAAACTGGCATCCCCGCCGCACAGTGGGCCGCCCCCTTTGACTCCGTCTGGATTGACCTCAGCAAGGGGCTTGGCTGCCCGGTCGGCTCTGTTCTTGCCGGAAGCGACGAATTTGTCGAACGCGCCTGGCGCTTCAAGCATCAGTTCGGGGGCGCCATGAGGCAGAGCGGATTCTTGTGCGCCGCCGGTCTCTACGCTCTTGACCACAACGTCGAGCGCTTGGCAATCGATCACGAAAATGCGCGGCGACTTGCCGAGTCGCTCGCCCGCGTTGACAATCTCAACGTCGAAAGCCCCGAAACCAACATGGTGTTCTTCGACGTCTCCGCTACCGGTCTCAGCGCAGCGCAATTCAATGAGAAACTCATGGAGAAGGAAATCCGTCTCAGCCCCGTCGGCCCATCTCGCCTCCGCGCCGTCACCCACCTTGATCTCCCCGAAGGCGCCATCGATGAAACCATCGCAGCGGTCACCGCAGTCGCGACCGGATGTGCCGCCTAAATGAGCGAGCCTCTCCACATCTGCGTCGTCGTTCTCGCATGGAACAGTGAAGTCTACATGAACGGTTGCCTCGACGCCCTCGGCAAGTCACACGGCGTCGAGTTGGAAGTCATCTGCGTCGACAACAACTCCAGCGACCGCAGCCACGAGATCGCCGAAGCCCATCCGGTGACGACTCGCGCGATTCGTTCTGAAGTGAATCTCGGGTGCGCCGGTGGAAACAACCTCGGGTGGCGTGAAGGCACCGCTCCCTTCGTGGTCTTCATCAACCCCGACTGTCGAGTCCAGCCCGATGCGTTACGCGAGTTGGTCCAGCCGCTCGCCGAAGACGACTCGATCGGTTCGACCGGCGCGAGGCTCTACTATCCTTCCACACGCATTCTCCAACACGCCGGCGGGATCATGCACCCGAACGCCATGTGTGAACATCATGGCGTCGGCAAGGAGGACGACGATCTATCGAGGACCTCCCGCGACGTCGACTACGTCACTGGCGCGCTCATCGCCTTCCGCCGCGCGGATCTGGAAAGCCTCCATGGATTCGATGAGGAACTGTTCCCCGCGTACTACGAGGAAACCGATTTGATCGAGAGATTGAAATCGCGCGGAAGGCGCATTCGCTACGTCGCCGAGGCCATCGCGTACCATCACGAATCCCCCGGGTTGACCAAGGATTCCGCCAGGTTCGTGAGGACCAGCTACCGCAGCAGAATGATCTTTGTGATCAAGAACTACAAAATGAAGCGACTGCTCACCAGCTTCCTTCCCTTCGAGGCACGTTGGTTCTGCGGCCCCTTCGCGAAAGGCTTCCGCCTTAGGACTCTACGCTCATACCTCTTCGGGTTGTCCTTCGCGACAAGGTGCCTCATGCGTGGATCGCGCAGGAAACGTCAGTGACTCGACGAAGGCTTCTTGGCAAAAGGCGACTGATCGTCGAACGGAGAGCCCTTCGGCACGGAACCCGACGAACGCCCGCCATCGACCGACTCGACCGGCGATTCTTGCTCCCGGCTCTGCGCCGGACGCGGCCCGCCCGCTGAGAAATTGTAAAACTTGAAGCCCCCCACGCCTCCCTGCTGCGCGCTTTGGAACGACTTCGCAACCTTGCCAGCAAAGTAAATCTTACCCAGCAATCGCCAGAAAGCCCGCGTCTGCGGAATCAGAGTCGAAAACCCGACGACGTCCGTCAGGACCCCCGGCGTCAAAAGCAGCGCCCCACCAATCAGAATGATGATCCCGTCGATCAGCGAATCCGCAGGGAACTTGCCCCCGCGTAACTCACGATGAGCCTGATTCCAGACCTTAAGCCCTTGGCTGCGCGCCATCGCCGCGCCGATGATGCCACTGACAAACACCAGAAGAACCGTGAAAATCAGGCTCGTCCAGGAGTAAATCTTCATCAAAAGCAGCATCTCGATTAAGGGGACGCCGATAAACAGGACGAGTAACTTGATGCTCAGTGGAATTCCGGTCTTTTGTGACACAGCTTAACTCCAATCCAACGATCTGAAGTTAAAATTCAGCAAATCACGGTCCGAATCCCATTCGAGGACGCACAATCCGCTCTGCTGCTTAAACCGCGGCCGACTCGCCGCGCCCGGATTCACCAGCCACACGCCGCCACGAAGCTGCATGTACTGCTGGTGGCTGTGCCCTGTCAGGATCAAACGCGCTTCGTTGGGCTGAAACAGCCGGTAAAGATCGCGCACCCGGTCCTCCCAGTTCACCGCCTGCAAATGGCCGTGGGCGATCCCCGCGACGCCGAATTCCAGAGTCTCCGCCCGCGAAGCTGGCAGATGAGGTGCCGCGTAGTCCGTGTTCCCGCAAACCGCAAACACCGGAGCAATCACCTTCAGTTCCTCGTAAACCGATCCGCCAACATCCCCCGCGTGCAGGATCGCCTTCACTCCATCGAAGTGAGTAAACACGTCCTTGTGGACCGCGCCGTGGGTGTCGCTGATCAAACCGTAACGTAAAGTCGTCATCCGGCTGGCATATCATAGTGATAGTTGAAGTGCCGCCACCGTCGCCAGCGTTGCCACTCGCCATAGACTCCGATGATGCAGGCCATCGCGATATAGGTAAACATCGCGACCCGACCCGGCGGCGTGACCCCCGCAGCGAATGCGGTCGGGTGGTTGAAAGCGTCGATGACAATTCCTATCGGCGAGAACGCCGCCAACTCTCTCCAGAGAAACGTCGCTTCTGAGAACAAGCCAGCGAACATCGCCGCAAAAATCGGGAACACGATCCAAAACACAAAGACGATCACGATGTTGATCGCGCTGGCCTTTTTTCTGTTTTGAGTGAACGCAGAGATCATCCGCCCGCAAAACAGGAAAAACGCGTATGCCGAGAGACTCACCATCAGGATCGAATCGATCACGGCCGGAGGCGCCGTCGCCGCGCCAAGCACTCCTGGCAACTTCTTGAGCACAAAGAACCATCCCAAGCCTACGACGACCAGAAACGGAATCGTCTGATCGATGGGGCGCAGGAACGGAAACAGCCGCTTCACATGCCAAATCTCGTCGCCCACTTCCATGCGCCCGACCGCGAAGCACTGGACCGCGACGATCAGCAGGCTGCTCCCCATCAGCAAAAATCCATACTCCGCAACTTCGTTCGCGACACCGCCGCTCAGAACCCCGAGCCCCGTCAGGACAACAGCAGTCGAAATGACCGCGAACTGCCAGTGGCTGAAGGCCCGCGTCTCGTCGGGGTCGAAGAGCTTCCTCGCCGCCAGCAGCAGAAAAACCCCAGCCAACGCCGTCGCTCCGAGAACCGTCAGCAGCCAACTTGGGATCATGAAGTTATAGACATAGATCACACCCGTCGCCGCTTGGGGGCCATTGGCAGCCGTCGCGCCTGCAAACGCGATCGCAACCTGCTGATACAGAATGAACCCGCCGAACAGCAGCGCGAAGATCATGAAGACGATAATGCCCTGCGCCGTCCTTGTTCGATTGCTGATGCTCGAAATGAAAAGCCCGAACGCCGAAAGCACACACGACACGCCTAGCAGGTACGCCAGCATCGTCATGACGTCCCCCAGTGCCACACCGCCGTAAAGGAACGACAGACTCAGCAGCGGAAGCGCACAGATCAGCGCGAGTCCCACATAAAATGCAGTCGATAGAAAGCAGCCGAGGATGTACATCCATCGCGTAATCGTCGTCACGCGCAAGAAGTCGAACGTCTTGCGCTCCTTCTCACCGGTCGTCATGCCGGCTGTGATCGTTGGCGCGATGATCAGCACCAACAGGATCTGAATGCCCGTGATCCAGCTGAAGATCAGCCGCCCGGTTTCCTGAAGCTGCTGGAGCATCTCCTGGCTCGCCTCCGCCCAAGGGCTCGGGCTCTTGATCAACAGGACAAACACCGTCGAGATCGTCATCATAATGATATACGAGATGATCGAGTAGATCAGCGCCTTCCCACGCATCCGACGCCGCAACTCCCGCGTCAGGATCGGGTTGTCCGTAATGTTGGCCAGAATACGTCGCATACCAGCGAGGCACTTCCTTCCCCTCAGGATCGTCCAATCCTCAGTAAGACATTCAATGCGAGCAATGGGTTTCGT
>JAUIJJ010000096.1 GCA_030431385.1 bacterium
GATGGGATGCGTTTTGTAGTGAATCACCCCGACAATCAGGATCCCCAAAAGGCCTGTGATTGGCGCGCCGCGCATAAAGAGGATATACGCTAGGAGCTGTAGCGACATATAGAATGTCATGTCGCCGTAGTAGTTCGCATCCTGCGCGTACATTAACAGGAAAACGTTAAAGAGCGCCAGAACCGCGAGAGGGAATGCGGTGCGTTTTCCGCTGAGTAGCAGACCGCACAACGCGAGTATCGGCACAGCCAATGCACCGAGCAATGCCCCCCATGCCCTCAACCAAAACACAGTGTGCCCGAAGGTCCGCATGATCGCTCCCACTGGTTCCAGGTGAGCAATGTGCGCCGTCTTTGAAACGATTTCGTACTGTCCTGTGAATGCCTCGCGAAAGATCACGATCTCGTCCATCCAGAGGTCGGCTTCAGAGAGCTGGAAGAATCTCGATAGCAATGCCGCGACGGTGATCAAGAGCAGAGGGATGGCGAATGACTTGATCTCGACACAAGCTTCGGAGAGAGCCTTCTTTTCATCGACGAAGATTGATCCAGCTGAATCGGTAGCTTCCTTTTCGACGCGCTGATTCTTCCGCTGCCTTATCTTGTCCTTCGGCTTTGCCATTTATTTTAGTTCCAATTTTCGGTTGTGTTGGATTCGCTCTGCCAAGGCAAGGAACGTGCAATCGTCGCATGACTTTTCGTTATGCGCACAGCAGTCGCCAAAGACCTTGAAGAGCGACTGTTGGAAGATCTCTGAGGTGAACAACCCCTTGTTCGTTTCACTCTCGCCGAAGAGGCGGCGCTTCATGAATTTGGTGACTGAGTTTTCCTCGAGTTTTGGGAACCGATAGAGCGCCTGCCAGGTCTTTTCTTCCACGCGTGGACGACGTTCTTCTCGTGCTTTTAATATCACCATGGGGAGGAACACATTGAAGATCATCGAGCGCGCCGCCGGTGTTCCCAAGAGCGCTTGGGGACGCTGCTTCTTTCCGCCGATTGTATAGTGAGTCCCGAAGTAGCTCTCGTCGCCGCCGACCTCGAAGAGCGCGGTGAGTTCCTTCCAGAACCTACGGATTTCCTTCGGCTTCATCGCATCGAACTCGGCGGTCGTGACGCGACTTGAGAATTCCTCGTAAAGTGGCATCACAGGGTCGGTTAGTCGGTTCATAAGAATCGCGATTGCCGACAATCGTCTCGGGGGGAAACCCGCTGGCCGCAACCCGGCGAACCACCTCTTTGTAGGCGGAATGAGCCGATCGGAGAAGTAGGGCCGAGCGGGCCTCCAAAACTTGTCCAAGCGTGTTAAGAGCTCCAATGTCTCCTCGTCGGCCTCGTCGACGAAGTCGCGTTGCTGAGGGACTAGCTGAGCGACGTTTAGCAGCGCCGACAGGAAGAAATCCGTTTGGTCTGAGGCAGGAAAGTCTCGCGCGTATTCCATCAGTTCCGCGATTGGCGCTCGTTTGCTCAGCAAGAAATAGAGAGTCTTTGAAGACTTGAATCCTTGCGCTGTGAGTAATGACTGAAAGATGACTTGCAGAAAGTCTGCTGTCGCCATCTGGTTTCGATAGCGAGCAATTTTCTGTTCAACTCGTGAGCGCCCTGCGACTCGTAGGAATTCAACCAACCCTTCAGCCGGAATACGCTCGAATTCCTTATGGCAGATCCCTAAATCATCGGGCCGACCGTAGGGATACTCGGTCAGATTGAGAGTCTGCCGAATCGTCTCCAAATCAGGCTCAAGGTAATCTTCAAGTATGAGCCGCTCCATTCGCTCGCCGTTTTGCTTCTCATCGAATGGACGGTCATCGTGGGCAAACAGGCCGACGTGCAACACGACGCGGTTGTATCCAAAGTCCTTGTGGTGCCCGTGGCGTGACCAATCAGCGGAATCGACATGAATCTCGATGTCGCCTGACAACACTTCGCCTGCCAGCCGAATTCGTGCGTCCAGGAAATCTGGCCCGGCAGCAGTATTCCAGCGACCCGGCTCGAGGATTTCCAACGCCTTGCCACTGGCCGTCGAAATCTCGTTTTTCCGAAACAACTGGTCGGACCAAATCGCCTGCACAAGCCGCTCATCAACGTGCTCTTTTCGCCCGCCATGGCCGCGGCCGCGCTCGCTGATCTGTAGGGACTCCAGCATCCGCACAGCGAATCGCTCGTGGAGGGCACGCCAGCGCTCGTCTGTTTCTCCCGGAGTTGCGATTAAATTCAGCGGCGGCATTGACTAGG
The DNA here is from genome assembly GCA_030431385.1 of bacterium. Lineage (GTDB taxonomy): Bacteria > Sumerlaeota > Sumerlaeia > SLMS01 > SLMS01 > JAUIJJ01. The sequence goes on from JAUIJJ010000096.1 coordinate 2,232, forward strand.
GCAACCGATCACCGAAGCAAGTTCCCACTGCCCGAGCCGCGTCGATTAGCGGATCGTTGAGGTCAACTTGCTTGATCTTCTGGACGGCCTCTTCGAGCGAGACGTCGACGACTTTGTTGCCGTGTTGGGCAACCATTCGACCGAAGTTACCAGCGGCGACGAGTTCCGCAGCTTTGAATCCGAACTCGGTCGAGAGGAGCCGGTCCCATGCAGTAGGCGTACCGCCTCGTTGCAGGTGGCCAAGCACCGTAGCGCGGGCTTCGAGACCAGTTCGCCGACAAATCTGATCCGCGATCAACTGCCCGATTCCGCCAAGCCTCAAGGGGTCTGGTGAGTCCTTGATGATCTTCGCCACAACCATGTCTCCGCCGACTGGTTTCGCACCCTCGGCGACGACGACGATTGAGAATCGCTTCCCGCGTCGCGACCGTTGGCGGACAGCCTCACAAATGATATCCAAGTCGTAGGGAATCTCTGGTATCAGTATAATGTCTCCGCCACCTGCGATACCAGCTTCCAATGTCAAGTGCCCGGCGTAGCGACCCATCATTTCAACGACCTGTACGCGATGATGACTCATCGCCGTTGTATGGAGTCGGTCGATCGCTTCCACCGCAGTTTGCACTGCGGTGTGAAATCCAAATGTGTAATCCGTCGCGCTCAGATCGTTATCAATAGTCTTCGGAATAGCGACTACATTGATTCCCTTTTCTGCAAACTGTCGTGCCATCGTGAGCGTGCCATCGCCGCCGATGGTCACCAAGCATCCCCAACCCATCATATTGATGTAGTCGATACACTCGTCGGAAACATCAACAACCTGATCTTTCCCGTTAATGGTCATGTGATGCTGGAACGGGTTGTCCTTGTTACTGCTGCCGAGGATCGTCCCGCCGAGCGTCAGGATTCCGGAAAGTTGAGGCATGTCCAACTGGTGTGACCGCCGATAGATCAACCCGTGGAACCCATCCTCCACGCCGTAGCAGTCGACCTCATATTTGTTGATGAGAGTCTTGCAAAGCGCGCGGATGACCGCGTTTAACCCAGGGCAATCTCCGCCGCCGGTGAGTACTGCCACGCGGCGCACCACCGGCGCATCGCTCGACCCGGGGGTGGGACCAGTCGAACCGCTCTTTGAGGACTTTCGTTCTGCCTTGCGCTTGGGGGCCATGGGTTGCACACCTGTTCGTTAGAAGGTCCGGCGAGACTATTGCCCCACCTTCGACGTGTGAAGGGGAAAACGAGCGATTGTCACAGGCTGACATCCGCCCTATATTCTTCTCGTGGGTACCCCGACTGCCCCAAATTCGCAGGAGCCACTAAATGGACTACGATTCCATAGCCAAGGGTCGGCGCAGGAACTGGAAGCCACTCCTTCCCGAGGAAGTTCGGAAAGAGGAGGCAGAGGCACGCCGCGAAGCGGCCCGCGAAAAGCGTAAGGGGAAGAAAAGCACCGAGCTCGGCCGCGAGGAATACCGTCGCCGGTTCCGTGAAGACTCGGAGGAGCGCGACCAGGCCCTTTGGCTTCGGACGAAGCGCCAGTCGATCATCCTCTTGGGCGGGTTTCTCCTCCTCGCCCTCGGTTGGTCCGGATTCAAGTTGGGAATGAAGTCGTGGCGCATCCGCGAGAATCGGGAAGCTCTCTCGCAGGTCCAGTCGGATCTTGCCGGGGGCGCAACAATCGCAGATCTTTCCACCCCGCCATTCGCATTCGCCACCTGGCGCAGCGCGTGGCTCACGGGTGACATGAGAACCGCTGTGTCCATGCTCTCGGCGACTACCTTCCGCGCCATTACGAAAAATCGCTCCCGCCCCGAGGTCATGCGCCAATGGGCCGACATGTACAGTAGAGGCGCGTATGAAAGCCGCATCCAACTTGCTCAGGCGTTCGAAAAAGCTGAAGTCCTCGCCATCCCTTCGAAGCCTTGGTCTGATGGCGACCTCGCAGTGTTTCGGAGCGCGCCGTACCTCCGCCCCAAGGAAATGGGTGAACCTCACAGATATACGCTCGCGTTTTCCTACGACAGCAATTCCAAGCAATGGCTCTTCGCGGACCTTCGTGATGCCGATTTCTTCAGTGTTCGCTGGCTCTCCGAGAAGCAGATCATGCCGGTAAAGTCAGGGCTAAACGCCACGCGGTACAATGAAAGCGGCTACCCAATCAACTGACGGCGGGCCGTCTTGAACCTCCTCTTTATCTGCTCCAAGAACCGTTTGCGAAGTCCAACCGCCGAGGCAGTTTTCTCGGCGTACGATGGCATCGCTGCGATCGGTGCAGGAGTGAATCCTGACTCCCCCACTCCTCTCACTGGCGACCTGGTCGAATGGGCCGATCTGATCTTCGTTATGGAGTCCTCACATCGCCGCCGCGTGAACGCGCGATTCGGTAAGATGCTTCGCGGCAAGGAACCAATCGTGCTCGGAATTCCCGACAACTACTCGCTCATGGAGCCAGCTCTGGTCGAGATTCTCGCGCGCAAAGTCGAACCGCTCATCGGCGCGCGGTAGGACGCGCGATCCCTCCATCCACTCAAGAGGTCCGCCTTTTCTCGTCGTGTAGTTTCATTTATGGGTTGAGACGCGAAGCGATGAAGCTAGTTTCGTTTCCTCTACCATTAGAAGTATTAAGTCGGCTCGGGGCCTCCCTCTGCCCGTAGCGAACGCAAAGGTGACGACTATGGAGTTGTGCTCGATCGACTGGCTACCCGAACCGGATGTGGTGATGGCGCGTTCGAAAGCGGCTGCGGCGGCAGATCTCCTGCTCTCACCCGACGCCGACCTCCGACAGTTTCAATGCAAGACTAACTGGGCAGACGGAATCACCATGGCGTCGCGCCATGATGGCGGCGGTTCCTATTACTTCGTCGTCCAGTCCGGCGACACGATTGCGATCAAGGCTTGCCTTCTGCGCAGTTCGCTCTCGCCTGACTCTCTCGCCCGCTTTCAGCGCAATCCGACCGTGGAGATGCCCGACCTTGCCGTCCGGCTCATCAACGAGCCGGAATTCCGGTACCAGGAGCTCTCATTCTTGGCTTGGAGCGAGAAAGGCGGCCCGTGGCAGGGTCTCAAGTTTCGAGTCGACGGAAACCTGAGCGAGGACATGGGAAAGCCGCTCCTCGAATTGATCTGCGTCGGCCCGAAGGCGTTCTATGTCTATGGAATGACCTATCACGAGGTGAAGATCGATCCACCCTCGCTCAAGGATCTGTTCAAGTTGGCTCCGATGGATGAGGTTTTGGCGAATGCGATTGCCCCGGAGGCGGATTTTGCCTCCGCACGGGCCGGGTTGGAAGCGATCGGTTATCCGCTCGCTTAGCTGCTGCGGTTGAGTAGACGAGTTTCGCTGCTAGATACGGCTAACTCGTTTTGTGAAAGGTGTTTAGGTGGATAGGCGTCGATTGTTTGAGGAGGCGGGGCGGTTAGATCGTGAAAAATTTCACAAAATTTACTTGCCCACTGACCTCTCATCGGTTTTTATCCACAACATCATGCGGTTGGGCGCATGTTCTTTACACATCTTGTATGCTGCGCCTGTTGCAACACGCCGGTTTCCGGCTTGGCTCGGTCGATCTCGCAGTGAAGAGCGAGTGCGCCTAGTATCTCAGGAGGATTGAGTGGCTACGTACCTCTTTCCAAAGTGGACGAACTCCATCAAGTACCTCGCGCTCGTCGCCCTCATGGGTGGCCCCGTGTACGCGACGGCTCTGATCTGGATCGGGTTCTCCCCAAATGCAATTTCGCGCGGATACCGGCCTGAACAGCCCGTACCGTTTAGCCACCGCCTACACGCGGGCGAGCTAGGCATGGATTGCCGTTATTGCCATACGACCGTCGAGAAGGCAGGCTTCGCCGCGATCCCCCCAACCGACACATGCATGAACTGTCATAACACGATTCATACCGACAGCCCGCTCCTCGAGCCGATCCGCGAAAGCTACGAAAGCGGAATGCCAGTTCTCTGGACCAAGGTCCACGATCTGCCCGATTACGCTTACTTCAACCACAGCGCACACATCGCCGGCGGCGTTTCCTGCGTCGAGTGCCACGGCCGGGTCGACCGAATGGACGTTGTGGAGCAAATGGAGCCGCTCAGCATGAGTTGGTGTCTGGATTGCCACCGCAATCCTCAGGAGGCGCTGCGCCCCGTCGAGTTGGTTACGAAGCTGGACCTTGATCCTGCCAATCGGGAGTGGTCTTCGGTTCGCGAGCAGATCCGCTCGACTGACACACCATCACTTAACGGCTGGAACTGGGAAGACTCCCAAAACTGGGAAGAATTTCAAAAGGGCCTCATGGCTCATTACCAGACAAATACCTCCGTGGATTGTTCGACATGCCACAGATAAACCTCAGGCACTCAGGCCGTGATTATTGGCGCAGTCTCGACGAGCTGGCCGATACCGAAGAGTTCCGTCACTTCATGAAGGAAGAGTTTCCGGGTCATAACGCTGAGCTCGATGACAGCGTTACGCGCCGCTCTTTCCTCAAGATCATGGGCGCTTCCTTCGCCTTGGCGGGGTTAACCGCCTGTCAATGGCCGGAAGAGAAAATTGCACCCTACGCCCATCGCGACGCGGACATTGTACCCGGCACTCCCCGCCATTTCGCGACGACGATGGATCTGATGGGAAGCGGCGTTGGCCTGCTCGTGACGAGCTTCGACAACCGCCCCGTCAAAATCGAGGGCAACCCCTCGCACCCGCACAACCTGGGCAAAGCAAACCTCCTTGCCCAGGCTTCGATACTGGAACTTTACGATCCCGATCGCAGCCGTCACCCCGTACACGCTGGTGAAAAGGCCGCATGGTCCGCCTTCGATTCGTTTGCCAATGGCCACTTTGGCCCGATGAAGGGCGACGGCGAAGGAATCGCTGTTCTCACAGAACAGACTTCCTCCCCCGCTTTTCACGCGACGAAGGATCATTTCAAGAAAACGTTCCCGAACGCCAAGTGGTACGAATACGAGGCCGCGTCTTACGACAATGAGCTCGAGGGGTCGCGCATCGCTTTCGGCAAGCCGCTCCGCGCAGTTCAGGATTTCGGCAAGGCCAAGCGAATCGTTTGCCTCGACGCCGACCCGCTCATGAGCCATCCGGCGATGCTCAGTAACACCCGCGCGTGGTCAGAAGGACGCCGCGATTCGCTCCATGAACTCAACCGCATGTACTGCGTGGAGAGCACCTACACAGTGACCGGGTCCAACGCGGACCACCGGTTCCCGGTGAAAGCCTCTGACGTCCACACGGTCGCAAGCCACCTGCTCGCCCTCGTCGCCGGCAATGGCTCCGGAGTGGACAAATTCGGTCACGGCGGCGAGGGGCTCGATTTCATCTCCGTCATCGCCGACGATCTGAAAGAACACAAGGGCGAGTCAGTAGTCGTCGCTGGTCCTCACCAACCCGCCGAAGTTCACGCCCTCGTCCACAAGATTAACGAAGTCCTCGGAAACACAGGAGAGACAGTCAGCTACGCAGCGGAGCCGGGTGGAGATCGCCCGTCCCACAGCGAAGCGATTAAGTCGCTCGCGGACGACATGGCTGCGAAGCGCGTCGGCACGCTACTCATTCTTGGGGGCAACCCGGTACTCAACGCACCGGCAGACCTTGGCTTCGGTCAACTGCTGGCCAATGTTGAAACCAAGATCCACCTGAGCCTCTACGACGACGAGACTTCTGAGCTGTGCGACTGGCATCTCAACCGCGGCCATTTTCTGGAGACGTGGGGAGACGGCCGGAGCTGGGAAGGTTTCTACAGTATCCAGCAGCCGCTCATCGCGCCGCTTTTCGACGGACGCTCTCCAATCGAGATTCTTGCCCTCGCCATCGGCGAAGCCAAGCAGGACGGATACAGTATCGTCCGAGGGCACTTCGGCGAAACATTCGGCGGCGACTTCGAAACGACTTGGCGCAAGGCTCTCCATGATGGGTTCGTTGAGTCCAGTTCCTTCGATATGCAAACCCCGAGCATCCCCGGGGATGCGGTCACGAAGTCTCTCGCCGCAAGCGCCGAACTCGGCCACGCTGATGCTCATAGCCTGGAGATTGTGTTCCGCCCCGACTATTGCGTCCACGACGGCCGCTTCGCCAACAACGCGTGGCTTCAGGAACTTCCTGACCCCATGACAAAGTTGACGTGGGACAACGCCGCTCACATCGACAAGCCCACAGCGGATTCGCTAGGAATCAAGACCGGCGACCGGGTTTCAATCAGCGTGGAAGGTCGCGAGATCAAGATGGCCGCCTACGTCATGCCCGGACAGGCACCCGGATCAATCGCCCTTTCGCTCGGCTACGGTCGTGAGAGAGCTGGTCAGGTCGCCCTCGGCGCCGGATTCAATGTTTACCCACTGCGCGGTTCGGAAAATCCGTATATCGTGACCGGCGCGAAGATGGAAAACGCGCGCGGCCATTATCAACTCGCGACGACTCAGGATCACCACGCAATCGATCAGGTCGGCTTCGAAGAGCGATTCACTCGCGCGGGTGTTTTGATCCGCGAACTGACGCTTGAGGACCTGCACCACGATCCCGAGCACGTCGCCCACATGGGGCCACACGTCCTCGAAGACCAGCAGCTTTGGGAACCACTGGAGTATAACGATCCTTACCAGTGGGGAATGACGATCGACCTTAACACGTGCATCGGGTGTAACGCCTGCGTGATTGCTTGCCAGTCGGAGAACAACATCGCCGTCGTTGGCAAGGAGCAGGTGCTTGTCGGCCGTGAATTGCACTGGATGCGTATCGACCGGTACTACCGCGGAGCGGATCAGGAAGACGAAAGCTTCCTCAACCCCTCTGCTGTTCACCAGCCGATGCTCTGCCAGCACTGCGAGAACGCTCCCTGCGAGTCAGTTTGCCCGGTGGCGGCCACGCTCCACGACGATGAAGGCCTCAACGTGATGGTCTACAATCGTTGCATCGGAACGCGTTACTGCTCGAATAACTGCCCGTACAAGGTGCGTCGTTTCAACTACTTCAATTACGCGAAGCGCGACGAAGCTGGCGGCTACAATTCCCGGCTCCGGTCGATGCAGTACAACCCCGAGGTCACCGTTCGTGAACGTGGCGTCATGGAAAAGTGCTCGTACTGCACGCAGCGAATTCAGAGCAAGAAAATCGAGGCGAAGAACGACAATCGTCCGATTCAGGATGGCGAGATCGTAACCGCCTGTCAGCAGACTTGCCCGACAAACGCAATTGTCTTTGGCAACCTGAACGACCCGAATTCCGAACTCTCGAAGAACTTCGCGAGCCCTCGCCAGTATGAGGCGCTTAGCGAATTGAATGTGAACACGCGTACGCGTTACATGGCGAAGCTGAACAACCCGAACCCAGCTCTCGTGAAGGAACACAAGACGGCGGAGACGAATGAGCATAGCACGCACTGACATCCTCCACAACCTTGACAACACCACGGAAGACCCGACCTTCCGCGCACCGCTTGTTCTCGGCGATAACGACTATGCGACCGTTAACGAGAAGGTCTGTGCCGTCGTAGAACGCCCTCGCCCACCGTTGGGCTGGATCATTGTCTTCGGTGTCTCGATGATGATCGCCGGTATGTTCGGCGGATTGATCGGATATCTGGTCTTCACCGGTGTCGGTATCTGGGGTAACAACAACCCGGCCATGTGGGGTTTCCCGATTGTTAACTTTGTGTTCTGGGTCGGCATCGGCCACGCCGGAACGCTGATCTCGGCTATTCTTTTCCTTTTCAGGCAAAAGTGGCGAACAAGTATTAACCGGTTTGCCGAGGCGATGACGATCTTCGCAGTTATCTGCGCGGGAACGTTCCCCGGTATTCACGTGGGTCGTATCTGGTTTGCCTACTGGCTGTTCCCGATTCCGAACCAGATGGACATGTGGCCGCAGTTCCGCAGCCCGCTCCTTTGGGACGTGTTCGCCGTGAGTACCTACTTCACGGTATCCGCGCTCTTCTGGTACATGGGCATGATTCCCGACCTCGCGTCGATTCGCGACCGCGCGACAAACAAGATCCGTTCTTTCGCCTACGGGTTGCTTTCCCTGGGCTGGCGCGGCTCCAACCGCCAGTGGCACCGCTACGAGGTCGCCTACCTGATCCTCGCAGCCCTCGCGACGCCACTCGTTCTCTCCGTTCACTCTGTCGTGTCTTTCGACTTCGCCGTTTCCCAGTTGCCCGGCTGGCATACGACGATCTTCCCGCCGTACTTCGTCGCGGGTGCGATCTTCTCCGGATTTGCGATGGTGGTGACGCTTCTGGTTCCCTGTCGAACGATCTTCGGGATGAAGGAACTGGTTTCACTCCGCGTTCTCGAAAACATGAACAAGATCATTCTGGCGACGGGTATGATCGTCGGCTATGCGTACTCGGTCGAATTCTTCGTGGCCGCCTACAGTGGCAGCGTCTTCGAGTACTTCACGTTTATTAACCGCGCCATCGGTCCTTACTGGTGGTCGTACGTGATCATGTTCTGCTGCAACGTCTTCGTCCCCCAGATTTTCTGGTTCAAGAAGGCGCGCCGCAGTCTGCTCGTGATGTTCATTGTCTCGATCTTCGTGAACATCGGGATGTGGTTCGAGCG
>JAUIJJ010000097.1 GCA_030431385.1 bacterium
TTGGAAGCGGGTGGCGACGGGGGGCGCACCGATGAACCGACATTAGAAGTGGAAGCTCCGGAGGAGATTTCCGGGACCGATGCGCTCTGGGATCAGTTGACGTCTCCCCCGCCGGGTCGGGCTGCGGGGCCGCCGGCCTTCGAGGCGTGGGGACTGAGCGTCGGCGGGCGGCTCTACGAGCCGGGCCTGGAAGAGTTTCTCGATGGTCGCGAGCGCACGCCAGCGCTGGTTCGCCAATATCGACAGTGGCTCTCCACGCAGCTGCTCGCGTTGCGCTGGCTCGAAGACAGCCCGCTGATGGACGATCCGGCATTTCGCGGACGCCTCAGAATGCGGCTCATCGATGCGATCTCCGAGGAAGTCTTTCGCCACGAGATGCAGATCGAACCAGTCACTGAAGATGAGATTCGAGCCCTCTACGAAGAGCGCGCGGAGGAACTGGCTTCTGGCGAGCGGGTTCACGTTTCGATCATCCTCGTATCTACCGAAGAGGAGGCCTCGGCGATCCTGACTCGCCTGGAGGCAGGCGAGACTTTTGCAGACGTGGCTTCAGCGGAGAGCCGCCACGAGAGCCGAGCACGTGGTGGTGACTTGGACCCGTTCGCGCGAGGCGCATTTAACTCCCAGTTCGAAGAAGTCGCGTTCTCTATGAGCCCGGGAGAAACACAGTATGCGGTGACGCCGGCAGGGACCTTCGTCATTCGTAAACTAGCCCACCTACACCCCGCCATTCCGTTGCTCGAGGACGCCTCCCCGGCCATCCGTGAAGAACTGGAAATACTAAGCTTACGGGAAGCCCGTGAGCGGGCCATTGAAAAAATGACCCGAGAGCTAGAAGCAAACGATCAAGTGCCGTTTGATTAGCATAACCCAAAAAACATCGCGCAGTTTTGACTAGAGCCACTCGGAGGGTGTATGTCGCCGCTTAGCCACCACGAAATCCTGCTCCTATTCATTTCGCTCGCTGTTCTGCTGGGGCTCGCTCGGTTCTTGGGCGAGATTTGCCGCAAGCTCCGCCAGCCGGTGGTCGTCGGTGAAATCCTCGCGGGTGTGATCCTCGGTCCGACGATCCTCGGTCGATTTGCGCCCGAGCTCCAACATCACCTGTTCCCGATTGCAGAGGGCGGCCTCGCCGCTGTGATCGAAGGGATCAGCATTCTCGCCATTGTGCTGTTTCTGCTCGTAGCTGGGATGGAAGTCGACCTATCCGTCGTCTGGAGGCAAGGGACGGCGGCGCTGAGCGTGGGCGCCGTGGGGATGATTGTACCATTCGGTCTCGGCGCGCTCGTGGCGGCGACGATGCCGGGCCTTCTCGGGGGAGCTGGCGAGACTGATTCCGTGGTGTTTGTCCTGTTCTTCGCGACTGCGCTCTCGATCTCGGCACTGCCCGTAGTCGCCAAGATTTTGATGGATCTCGGTATCTATCGCAGTGATCTGGGCATGATCATGGTCGCCGCAGCGATTTTCAACGACATCGTCGGGTGGATCATTTTCGCGATCATCCTCGGCATGATGGGTACGGTGAAGGTCGTGGCGATGCCGATCTGGATGGTGATCCTGCTGACGCTCGGTTTCGCGATTCTGATGCTGACGGTTGGCCGCTGGGCGATCAACCGCGCGCTACCATGGTTGCAGGCTTATGCAAGCTGGCCGGGGGGAGTCCTCGGCTTCATCGCGGTGGGCACCTTCATCTGCGCTGCGTTTACCGAGTGGATCGGAGTCCACGCGATCTTCGGCGCGTTCCTCTTCGGCGTCGCGCTTGGTGATTCGAAGCACTTGCGAGCAAAGACGCGCGAGGCGCTGGACCAATTCATCAGCTTTCTGTTTGTGCCGCTTTTCTTTGCCACCATCGGGCTAAAGGTCGACTTCTTGGCGAACTTCCACTTCGTGACTGTTGGGGTCGTTTGTGTCGTGGCCTTCGTCGGCAAGGTCGGCGGCTGCTGGGCGGGTGCAAGACTCTGCAAGATGCCGAACAAGGAGTCGCTCGCCATCGGCTGCGGCCTCAACGCACGTGGTGCGATGGAGATCATCCTCGGCCTGCTGGCGCTTCAGGCGGGCGTGATCGGTCAGGAACTTTTCGTCGCACTTGTGGTCATGGCGATCCTGACCTCGATGCTCAGCGGACCGCTCATGGAGAAGGTGCTCAAGCGGCAAAAGCCAATGACCATCGCTGCGAACCTCTCATCCAAGCAGTTCGTTTCCGCGCTGGCAGCAGTCGGCAAGCGTCAGGTGCTGGACGAGATGGCAGCGGTGCTGAGCGGACCAGCCAAGATGCCCGCAGAGGAAATCTCCCAAGCCGTTTGGCTCCGCGAGCAACTCATCCCGACCGGTCTTTCCCACCGCGTGGCAGTTCCTCACGCCCGCATCGCCGGACTAGCGAAGCCACTGATCGCGCTCGGGCGGAGTGAACACGGTATCGACTTCGACGCGCGAGATGGGAAGCCGGCGCAGCTCCTCCTGATGATCCTCACATCGAAAGACGACAACGGCGCGCAGCTTCAGCTACTCGCCGACCTCGCACATTTCATCAACAACGAGGCAAACGTCGAGCGAGTCCTCAACGCTGCAGGATTCACGGAGATACTAGCAGCGTTCTCAGAAACTCAGGGGCAAGGGCACGGGTAGGATTGGGGGCGGTTTGAGCGGGATGGCAGAGAATTCGGGTCGCTACTCTTCCGCCGGGAGGACGGTTGCTTTCATGCTCTCTGTACAGTCGGGGACGGTTGGGTCGGGGCCGTAGTTGCGGATTTTCTGGACGCCATCACGGGCTTCGTCGAATGGGCAGACCGTGACGACCGCTTGGCCGATGTAGTCCACCTGGTAGGCAATCTCGAAGGCCTCTTGCTGCGAGAAGTTGAACAGTCGCGAGATCATTTCGACGACGTACGGGTAAGTGTGGTCGTCGTCGTCGAAGAGTACCACCTGATAGAGGGGTTCGAGGGCGACTTGCCCCGAGGCTTCCTCAAGTGGCACCGCTTCGTACTGCTCGGAAAACATCACAGCTTCCATGACTTCTCCCAAAAATAGAGGGCGGACAGTTCAATACCTGTGGTACAGCGTGGGCAAGACTATCCGGCGGATTCTCTCATTGCAAGGCGATTGCGGAAATCGACACAAATTTTCCGGCGACACCTATTGATTCGACTGTAAGTCTCCCCATTTCAACAACTCGCGGTGGAGCTCGGGGACGTTTTCCGCGAAACAAAATGGCTTGTTGGGTGCGAGTTCATCGCGAATTCGCGTCCCCCAGAGGCATGCGGCGAAGGGAATGCCGACGGTGTTGGCCACAACGCCGTCGGGGACGCCGTCGCCCGCGAGCATCGCGCGGTCGCGCCCCATCCGCTTGATCTGGGCGCGGAGGGCGGTCGGGTCAGGCTTGCGCGGGGCGTTTACCGGGTGCTCCCCCACGATGTCGTCGAAGTAACTCGTCAGCCCAAGCTTGTCGCAGGTCAGCATTGTCACATGGTGGGGCTTGTTACTAAGGATACCCAGCTTCCAACCGCGCCCGCGAAGGTCCTCCAGCATCGCAATCGCGCCATCGTAGGTAAATGCGTGGTCTGCCGGGTGGGTCTGGTAGTAGACCATCAACTCAGCCATCACCTTGTCCTTCATTTCGTCGGTATGGCCCGGCGCGGCGCGGTCGATGAGCTTGGTAACGCCATTGCCTACGAAACCCCTGACATCTTCGACCGAATGTGTCGGGAGGCCGTAATGCTTCAGCCCGTGATTCACTGCTGCCGCGATGTCTGCGAAGGCGTCGATGAGCGTTCCATCGAGGTCAAAGATTGCTGAAGGCTTATTCGGAGAGGACATGCAATTCACTTTCCGCCCAGCGAATAGCTGGCGGTAGATTTTCAGTTTTGGTCGAGCGGTTGATTCATCGTGAGGTGATCGTTAGCCATCGGCACTAGAACAGGGTCCAGCCCTCTCCCATACCGGAATTCACCGGGTCTGGATTGGCCATTCGCGCGATCGTCGCGACGTTCATGCGGACGATGTCGGCACCTAGTTCCCTGGTGATGTTCGAGAGAGTATCAGTGCTTCTGTGGTAGTCCGGGTAAACGTCCCAATCGTTTTCGATGGCGAGCACGGAATCGAGGTTCGCGTTGATGAACGGCATGTGGTCGCTGCCGAAGGGGTTGTCCGAAAAGTAGACGACTAAGTCTGTAAAGTCGGCTGCCGCTGCCGCCATCTCGATCACAAGCGGCGACGACAGGCTGTCCGTCTCCAGCAAGACGTCCATTTCGGCGTCTGCCGTGTAGGAGATCATATCCATGGTGAGAGCCGCTTGAAAGTTCGAGCGCTCCGTCGCGGTCATATCGCTCACATAATCCGCGCTCCCGTACAGCCCCTGCTCTTCACCGCCGAAGCAGATGAAGACGAGGGTGCGCTGACTGTCCATGGTACTAAGTACCCGTGCGGATTCGATCACTCCTGCCGCACCGGAGGCATTGTCCTCTGCGCCGGGCGCCGCGCCAGAAGAAGGCACCGAATCGTAGTGGCCCCCAATGACGAGCACTTCCTCGGGATAGGTCGTCCCCTCGATCACGCCAACCACGTTGTATGCCGTGGTCCCGAAGACGCTGAAGCTCGGCGTTGTGACCGTCAGGCCGAGGTTCATCATTTCGGTCGCGAGCCAATCACGGGCGTCATCGACGGAGGCGGAAAATGTGTTTCGGGAGTTGTAAGACACTAGCTGGGCGATGGTGTTGTAGTACCGATCGTCGTCGACGAGGTCGACCAGCGCCTGAACCTGCGGATCAGTGATCCCTGTCCCGCCACGAGGGGCCGCAAAGCCATCGGCAGGAACGACGACCTGAAAGCCGGAACGGATCGGAATGAACTGGGACAAGTGGAACCGGCAGTTGTAATCCGCGTTGGGGTCAAACGACGCGCTGCGGCTAAAATTGCCATCGGCGTTGTAGAGGATCGAGTAGCCGTGCGACTTCGCGAGTACCCTCCACGAGCCATCGTTGGGTGACTCGGCGCCGACGGAGATCGTGTAGTGCTCTGGTGCGGTGTCACGCGTCGACTTCGGCGCAAAGGCCGGGCTATACAAATCGTTCTCGATCCGTACCCACCAAACGCTGTCGTCGTCTAACTTGGCGGTAACCGCCGCAACTTCGCCCAGCGACCAACCGGTCACGTCCATCGAGTCCATCGGCAACGGTGCCACCGAAGTTCCGATCAGAAACGCACCTGCACACAAAGACGTCAGAATCAAGTATCTAGCATCACTTTCCAGAAGAAATCAGCGGTCATGCCGCACGAAAGTGATCATATCCAAGAGGGCAGCGGGCTGGCAACCCTTTGGTTGGCAGCCCTCGCCTCGCCCTCTACTCATTTCAGATCAATACCACCTTGCACACTTCGCCGTTTTCGACGAGGCGTTTGAGGCAGACTCCGAATAATCCGTTCCAGCCCTGAGCGTTGCATTCCTCCATGTTGGGGGCGAGGTCGCCGCTGCAATGGTAGGAGAGCTTGAGAGTGGTCTTCCCGTCGGCCTCGGTCAGCGTCACCTTGAATGACCCGTTCACTCCCGGGCAGACCGAGGCGTAGGTCTCGGCCACATGAAGCGCCTCCGGCGGGCGGATATCCATCACAGTCCCCCACAGAAACCCGCCGCCCTTTTCATCGACCTCGTAGAGGCGTCCGCCGGGAAAGGTCTCGAGGTGCATCTTGCGGGTCTCGCCGCCACGCAGCGACCACCAAGAGTTCACCTCCTGAGTGAGTGCCTCGAATACCCGCTCGCGGGGAGCGTCGATGACGGTCTCCTGCTCGAACTTGGAGATACTATAGGTTTTGGTGTCCGTGCTCATGGTGCCTTCTCCTTGGGTTTGCTCAGCGAGGCGGCGAAGCGACGTGATGCTTTGCGCCCACTGGCCTTCGTATCTGCTGACCCACCGCTCGTAGATTTCCCGAATCGGTATCGCGTTGAGGTAGTTGAACCTCTGTCGGCCCTCACGGCGAATGAGCACCAAACCGGCCTCGTGGAGAACCTTGAGGTGCTTCATCACCGCGTATCGAGTAACGGGAAACCGGTCGCTGAGGTCCCCGGTCGTCTTCGCCCCGCAACGCAGGAGATCAAGAATCTCCCGACGGGTCGGATCAGACAGCGCTTTCCAGACAAGCTCTTGCGACGTGGTCGACATGTTACTAATCAGTCACATATTGAGGCTGAGCGCAAGGAGAATCGCACATGAAGATGATCGGAGTGCCCGACTGGGATCGCCGGCGGCACGCCGGCGTGTTGATTGGTTATGGCGATTGAGGAGGATTTCCCATCGCGCCAGAATTCCCCCCAGTTCTCTCCGGCCAGTGGGGGCTAATACGGGCGTCCCTTCGGGACAATTCTGCCAGTAGTAACGGAACATCAAGATCGCCCCCCACGGCACATTGATTGGTTACGTTGATTACGAACGGGTGACTATAGTACTTACAGAAAGTGGTTCTCGTCGTCCTGAAAGGACCGCCCAACACGATCCCTCGCGATCTCAGTTGAAGAGCGTTTCTTCCAGCCAAACAGCTATCTGGTTTTGAGTTTTCGAGCGCGGGAGTGCCCGCCATTCCTCTGGTGTGAGCCATCGATATTCGCGATGGTCGTGGAGCTTCGGCTCGCCTGTCCACTTTCCTGCCTCGAAGACGTTCAACTCGATGCGTCGGCGCATGACTGTGTGTTTGATTTGGTAGAGCTCGGCGAGTTTTGAAACCTTGATGGATGCTAACTCGGAGCCTGCGCGGCGGGCGGCGGTTGCGGCAGACTCTCCGTCTTTCACGATCACCCTCGGCAGCTCCCACATGCCGCCGAAGCTAGCTCCCTCAGGACGGAGCAACAGTAGAACCTTGTCGCCGTTTCGAATCACAACAGCGGCCTCGACCTGTGGCTGCATCGGTTCCTTGGCAGCTCGAACGGGGAACGACTCGGGTGTGCCAGCTTGATTGGCATTGCAGCATTCGCGGAGCGGGCACTCGGGGCAGTCGGGGTTCTTCGACGTGCAGATGAGGGCACCGAGTTCCATCATGGCCTGATTGAAATCGCCGGGGAAATCACGGTCGAGGAGGTTGTCGGCGAACTGCGAAATGGCAACCCGGCCATCGCTGCTGCGGCAGTCGGTTTCGAGCGCCATGAGCCGCCCGATGACGCGCTCGACGTTGGCATCAACAACGGCAACGGCCTCGCCAAAGGCGATGCTGGCGACGGCGGCGCTGCTGTACGGCCCGAAGCCCGGGAGCTTGATGAGTTCGTCTCGTGAGGTGGGGAGTCTGCCCCCGTATTCCTGCTGAAGTTTGACCGCGGCGGCGTGGAGATTCTTGGCACGAGTGTAGTAGCCGAGGCCGAGCCACTCGCCGCGGACCTCATCGAGCGATGCGGCCGCGAGTGCGTCGATGTTTGGCCATCGCACTAGAAACTGGTGCCAGCGCGGGGTGACGGTCTTCACGGTGGTTTGCTGGAGCATCACCTCGCTGACCCAAATCGCATAGGGGTCGCGGGTGTTGCGCCACGGCAGGTCGCGCTTGTTGGCGTGATACCACTGCAAAAGCGCGTTGCGCATTTTTTTGTAAGTGAACGTGTACTTACGCTTGCTCATTCAGCCCTTGAGCGCCTCGATGAAGAACCGCGCCTTGTCGCGCATTTCCTCCCATTCGCGCTCCCATTCAGAGTCGGCCACGATCCCGCCTCCGGTGTGGAGGCGGACCGACCCATCGGGGCGCACGAGCCCGGTGCGGATGGGGAGGTTCAGCTCGATGTCGCCGTCGGCGTCGATCCAGCCGAGCGCGCCGCAGTAGATGCCACGAGGGCCACTTTCCAACTCGGAGATGATCTCCAGCGCACGCTTCTTCGGCGCGCCGGTGACGCTTCCGCCAGGGAACACCGCTGCGAATATATCGACCAGCGTCGCGTCGGGCCGGAGCTTTCCTTTCACCCAGCTTTCCAGGTGCATCACGGTCGGATGCTCGACGGGAAGAAGGAGCGGATCGACCTTCACGGACCCTGCCTCGCAGACCCGGCCGAGGTCATTGCGCTCAAGGTCGACGATCATCACGTGTTCGGCGCGGTCCTTCTCGCTCGCGGCGAGGGCTTCGCGCGCCTGTGCCACGCCATCGGCCACATTCGGGATGCGGAAGGTGCCTTTAATCGGGCGGGTTTGGATGTCATCGCCTCGCCGTCTCAACAGCAACTCCGGCGAGAAGGAGAGAACGGTTCCCTGCGGAGTAAGAAGCGTCATGCCATAGTTCGCTCCTCCGCGTTTGAGGGCCGTGTCGAAGATGTCCTCGGGGGTGCGAGCGGTGCGGCCTTTCCATGGCAGCGTCAGGTTCGCCTGATAGATGTCGCCCGCGGAAAGGTGTTCGTGAATCCGCTCGATGGCAGCGCGGTAAAGCTCACGGTCGACCTCCGGCTGAAGCTCCGACTCATCGACGGCCCTCGTGGAATAGTGAGGGATGATCGTCGGATCAGGTTGATCGGCTGGGGGGGCTTTGAGCGCCGGTGCGCCAGCCATCCATCCTTCTGGAACGGCGCCCGCATAGCCAATTCGCTCGGTCTCGCCGCGCGTGTCGGGCCGATAGCCATCGATGAAAACCGAGGCGAAGAACTCGTCTTCCTCCAACTCGTCGGCGTGACGGAATGCGCTTTCGTGTGGTGAGAACCAGCGCCCGAATTCGTAGGCGGCAGCGACCACGGCCACGGGAAACGCGGGCTTGCCGGCCTTGGGTCCGGCGGCGGGCAGGTGCTGCTTGATGTTGTGAAGCACCTGCTGGAGCACGACGATCGGTTGGACGCCTTGCTCGTCGAAGAAAGGTTCATCGGCGTCCGAGGCGTAGAGGCGTGTGCGTCCGTCGCGAAATCTGAGAATCACAAGCGGCGTGGTTAGCAGCAGCGCTGGCGGGTCCCAGCCTCCGGGGCCGTTCGCGACCAGCACCGCTGCGCCCACGGTGGGTCTCTGTCGGGATTGTTCGGTCATGGGTGGTCTACCGCGATTGACGCGGTTGCCTCAGGCTGAGCAGTTTCTTGCCCGAAAGTGGAGGAACTGATGTCTCGCCAATCACGTAGAAATCGCGCAACATACGAACAGCTGCGCAACGCGCCGCGCTGGCTCAAGATTACTCTTACGGTGTTGGGGATGATCTTGTTCATCCTGTCCTATTCCGGGATTGAGTACTTCAAGACTCCCGCGCCTGATTTCGTGCCTGAGGAGCAGGCCCCGCTTGAGGTCGCGGAAAAATCGGAGTGGCCACGCTACATCGCGAAGGTGGTGCGCGTTGTCGACGGCGATACGCTGCTGGTAGAGAGCGGGGGGCGCAAGGAGCGCGTGCGGCTCCTCAAGGTCGATACCGCAGAATCCGTCGCGCCCGAGGAATACCGCAACACAGCGGAGGGGAAGCTCGCCTCTGATTTTACCAAGCGCGAGTTGGAAGGCCGGCAGGTCACGCTGGAATACGACCCGGAGGAACCGATGGATCAGTACGGCCGCAGGTTGGTCTACGTTTTCGTCGAGGGTGAGAACTTTAACGTCCGCCTGGTGCGCGAAGGCTGGTCGAAGTACGAAGTCCGTTTCGGGCGCAGCAAACTGTACGACAAGGAGTTCCGCGAGGCGGAACGGCTACGGCTCAGCCGCTAACCTTTTGTCCGAATTGCTCCAGGTGCCAAGCGGTGTGACGACCGTGGATGACGCTCCAGTAGTGCAGCGTGATCGGCCCCCAAACGGGATTGTTGACGAGGCGCTTGGGATCCTTCTCAAGCTCTCCGCAGAAGTCTTCCAGAAGTGACAGCAGCTGTTGGCGGAGCGCTTCAAACTCGCCCTTCGGCTTCGGCGTGAAAGCGCGCGGGGCATTGATCTTTCCCTTGGGCCAAAACATCCACTCCATGATCGCTTTCCGCACAATCGCGCGACGGGTGAAGAAGTTGCTGATGTCGCGCGTCGTCTGCTTTTCCAGCGACAGCTCCATCATAAAGATGAGGTGGGCGAGCATTCCGGGGCAGGTCAGCTTGCCCCACGCCGGGCTGGCATCCTCCTCCAATCGCAGAATCGCCTCCCGGAACTGGGGGAGGGTTTTCTGATTCATTAGCAGTTTCGCCATGTCTAGGGATTCTCGTTGGGTTTGGCGCTGCCGTGTGGCCAGCAGGGCTTTGTGGGCTGCTCCGGCGACTCGTCGCTGCTTTCGCGAAGATCATCAGGCGTGATGAGGTGCCCCATCTTTGCCGCCTTTGCCCGGAGGTAGGAATCGTTGTGTTTGTGAACGCCAGCGACGAGCGGTTCGCGGCCAACAACGTCGAGGCCGAAGCCGTGAATGCCGACGATCTTCTTGGGATTATTGGTCATGACACGGATGCGCTTGAGTCCGAGGTCGGCGAGAATCTGTGCGCCGATGCCGTATTCGCGGAGGTCCGGCTTGAAGCCGAGTGACTCGTTGGCCTGTACGGTGTCCTGCCCCTGATCCTGAAGGTTATAGGCCATCAACTTGGCGCGCAGACCGATGCCGCGGCCTTCCTGATTCATGTAGACGATCACGCCGTGGCCTTCGTCAGCGATGCGCTTCATCGCGGTCATGAGCTGCGGCCCGCAATCACAGCGCTGGCTCATGAGCACATCGCCGGTGAAGCATTTGGAGTGAACGCGGATAAGCGCCGAGTCCTGGTTGGCGGGATCGCCGAGCACCATCGCGACGATCTCCTCGCCGTTCATTTTATTCTCGTAAAGATGAACGTCCCAGTTGCCGAACATGTTGGGAATCTTCGAGCTGACGACGCGCTGGATGAGCTGCTCGTTGGCCTTCCGATAGGCGATCAGCT
>JAUIJJ010000098.1 GCA_030431385.1 bacterium
TAAAGTAGTTTCAGAAGTAGCAGGAACGAGCGATCATCTTGAAGTTGAATTCGAGGAAAGGGTTGGAAAGATACTTCCTGATCTAACAATTGGTGCCGATGTTCAGGGCGCTGTCGAGTTGCTTGCTAATGAAGGACTATGTTGCCCGGGAGTCAAATTGCATGGCTCAGGCTTTATTGTCACTCCCGAAGAAGCGAAGCAGTTAGGTTTAGGTACGATTCCGGGTCTCGAGAAGCATATACGTCCGTATTTGAATGGCAGGGATTTGATGCAAACGAGCCGAGGTTTGATGGTGATAGATTTATTTGGTCTGTCTGCTCGGGAAGTTAATAGTAGATTCCCCGAAGTATACCAATGGATAAAAGACAAGGTAAAACCCGATCGCGACGTAAACCGTAGGGCCGCTTATCGGGAAAATTGGTGGATTTTCGGAGAACCAAGAAAGGCTTTTCGTCCTGCCCTTGAAAATATTTGCCGCTACATTTCTATCGTCGAAACTTCCAAGCATAGGGTATTTGTATTCTTGGATGGTTCGACTTTGCCGGATAACAAGCTGATTGCCATCGCACTTGATGGTTCTTTCTTTCTCGGCACCTTATCTAGCCATCCCCATGTAACTTGGGCACTAGCAGCAGGTGGATGGCTCGGGTTTGGCAATGATCCTGTCTATGTAAAATCCCGCTGCTTCGATCCTTTCCCCTTCCCCGACCCACCAGACGCACTCCGCCAGCGCATTCGTGGACTTGGCGAGCGGTTGGATGCTCATCGCAAGGCGCAGCAGGCGAAGCATCCCAAGCTGACGTTGACCAATATGTATAATGTGCTGGAAGTGGTGCGCGAGGGGCGGGCGCTGACTCCCAAGGAGAAGGAAGCGTACGAGCAGGGGCTTGTCGGCGTATTGAAGGAAATTCACGACGAACTCGATGCGGCGGTGGCGGAGGCCTACGGCTGGCCCGCGGATTTGCCAGAATCGGAGGTGCTCGAGCGGCTCGTGGCGCTCAACAAGGAACGCGCTGCCGAGGAAGCAGCCGGCAGAGTGCGCTGGCTCCGCCCTGAATACCAGGCCCCGCAAGAAGCCGACACCCAAACGGAAATCGAAATCACTGCGGAAGAACAAGTGGCCGCTGCAATTCCCGCCGTAAAAGACCGATTGCCATGGCCCAAGTCGCTCGCTGAACAGGCCGCCGCCGTGCGGCGCGTCCTGGATGAATCACCAGTCGCTGTCGATAGCGCAGCAGTCGCGAAACATTTCAAGCGCGCGCCAAAAGATAAGGTGCAAGAGTTGTTGGAAACTCTGGTGAGCCTGGGGCAAGCGCGCCCGGGAGACGGCGACCGCGCATATCTGAGAGGGTAGTGTCGTAGAACCGATAGAAGACGAGTTGTCGTCGGCATCTGATCATGTTCTTACTCGATGCCGTTGAAGTGCGCGCCCTATCCATAAATCCCCATCTCTAACTCCCAACGTTCAGATCGGCGAGGAAGGGATTCCGACTGCGAAATCCCCCCTTCGCCAAACCGGTTTCCTGCGGAAGTGATCTTGGTTGACGTGTTGGCGCTGAACTGGCTCTTTGGAGTTGGTACAGTGCAGTATGGAAAGCGCCATTGTTTCGGGCCGAAAAAGTCGGCTAATTGAATTTCAAATCGGAAGCTACCTATGTTAAAGATTCGCAAAGCCCCATTTTCCTCTGCGATCGTCGCCGCTTTGGTCGCGTTTGGCTGTGCCAATGTGGCGTCGGCCCAGCGTCCGTACCAGGAATATTGGGAGCAGCGGATGGAGGAGCAGGAGCCGGTGGAGGTCATCGAGGATGATGCCCCGGTGCGTGATCTCGACAGCGAGCAGTTCCTCGTGCCCGCTGGACAGACCGTCGGGGAGACCTACTTTCCCGGCGATCCTGCCGTCACGATCCCGCCGATGGAGGCGGCCGCGCTGGAAAACTACGCCTCGGGCGCGCTGGCGTTGGAGTCGGGAAATCCTTACAAGGCATTGGAGGGATTTCGAGAGGCCGCCAAGCGCAGTCCCAAGAGCGCATATCTCCGGCTCCGGGCGGCAGAGATCGCGGTCTCGCTCAACGATCTGGAGATCGCCGAAGAACTGGTCGATGAAGTTCTCGCTTTGGATTCGGGCAACTCGCGCGCGCTCATTGCGCGCGGCGACATCGCCATTCGCCGCCAACGCTATCCCGAAGCAGCGGAGTGGTATGAAAGGGCACTGGCGGAGAAGCCGGGAAACATTCAGGCCCTGCTGATGCTGACGCGCCTCGCTTACGACGTCGAACGCGACTTCGAAAGCACGCGCGACTTGTCGCAGCGAATTCTTCACGAGGACGATCGCAACCTGCAGGCGCTGCTTTGGTATGCCGAGGCCAGTTCGTACCTCGACGACATCGAGGGCGCGGCGACGCACTACGGGCGACTGCTGTACTATCGCCCGGACCTCGTCGACCGCATGGTCGAAATGGCCCGCCGCCTTTCATCGCTCGGCAAAAAGGAGATGGCGACGAGGCTCTTTGAAGAATCCCTGATGACCGATCCGGGCAATCCTTCCTACCTGGCGCAGTGGCAGCAACTCCTCGCCGAGTCGGGCGAGGAAACTGTGAGAGAAGGCTACGAGCGCATTCTCGAGACGTCCAACAACGACCCGGAGGTCGCAAACCTCTTCGCCAAATACTTATCAAACGCCGGCAATCGCGACCGCCTGCGCGAGCTGCGGCTGACTGTGCTCGAGGGCTATCCGCAACACATTCCCTCACTCATGGATCTCGCCAAGATTTCGCTGGAACAGAACGACTTTCCCACCGCGCGCGAGTACTTCGAGAAGGTGCTCTCCGCGCGACCGAACGATTCCGCCACCTATCGCGACATCGGCGCGGAGTACCTCAAGCACGGTGACTACGTCGATGCCCGCGAGGTGTTGGAGACGGCCCTGTTGCTGGACCCGGAAGACGTGGATTCGCTCAACATGCTGGCCGGGATCGAGGAATGGGAGGACAACCCCAAGATCGCCGAGCTACTGCTAAACCGCGCCATCGAGGCTACGTCGGACAAGAATCCGATGATCATGCGCCTCGCGCGCCTCTACTTCCGGACTGGTGATTACGCGAAGGCCGAGCAGACCTTCCGCCGCGTGCTGGTGACAGAGCCTCGCGATTCAGGAGCGTGGACCAGCATCGCCCTCACCCGCGTGCAGGCGGGCGACGAGACGATGGTCGGCGACATCGAAGACGAAGTCATCGAAACACTCGGCGACGATTCGGCGGTGCTTGTCTACCTGGCATCGGTCGCCGCGGAAGCGGGCATGGTTGAACGCGCACGGCGGATTCTTGTCGACTACCTCCTCGCCCAACCAGAGAGCCTGGCCGCCCGCGCCGAGCTGGCGAGAATCTACGCGCATACTCACGAAGAAGCCAAGGCCATCGCCGTCATGCAGTCGGCGAATCAGCACGCCCGCGACACTCAAACGCAGCTTCAGCTCAAGGTGCGTTTTGCAGAGCTCTACGAGACGCTCGGTCAGTTCAAGAAGGCGTCCGATACGTGGGGCGAGATCGCCGACGCGATCCCCTCGCAGCTCGTCTATCGCGAGCGGCAAATCGTCGCGACGCTTCGCGCCGGCCAGCGCGACGCGGCAGAGAAAGCACTGGCGGATCTGGTCTCAGAATTCGGCCGGGACCGCCCAAACGAAGTTCAAAAGATCCGCGCGACATATTACATGAGGCAGGGCGATCCTGCCCGAGCAGTCCGCGTCCTCAGCGATCTGGTCAAAGAAAACCCCGACGATATGGACGCCGTTTTCCAGCTCGCCAACGCCGGGGGAGAAGCCAACAACATGGAAGTGGCCGAGGCCAACTATCGGCGTATTCTCTCCATGGGCGAATCGGCGCTGAATACCTACTATGCTGTTGCGGCCAACAACCTGGCCTACCTCTTCTCGGAGCGGAACATCCGTCTCGACGAAGCCGAAGAGCTCGCCACGATCGCCCTGAAGAAAGAACCCAACTCGCCGATCTACATGGATACGTTGGCATGGATCAACTACCAGCGAGGAGACTTGGAGCTCGCGCGCAAGCAGCTGGAAAAAGCCGCCCGCAGCGTCGCCACAGACCCGGAAATTTACTCGCATCTCGGGCAGGTTTACGAGGAGTTGGGCGAGAGTGCGCTCGCGTACACCTACTACGAAAAGGCGCTCAAGGCGGACCCAACGCTCGACGATGTTCGAGAGAAACGCGACGCGCTGGCGATCACATCCTCTCGGGGCAAAGTACCCACACAGGCAGACCAATGAGCACCGAACCCAGGCCCCTCGACCAAATCCCCAAGGTGTGGGACTTGGTCGATCTTGCAATGGACCGAGGCGATGTGAAAACAATCCACCTCGCCGCCGACCGCCCTCCGATGTGGCGGTTGCCTGAAGGCCTTCGCCCTGTCGACGAGGCAGAAGAGCCTCTCCCATGGCAGACGATTCAGGCGATGCTCTCGATGGTCGTCGAGCCGGAATTGTGGGATCAGTTCGAGCGCACCGGCGAGGGAGAGGTTTCGCTCACCGGGAACTCTGGCAGGCGCATCATGCTCACCCTCTATCGCTCCCACGGCCATTGGAGTGCGGTCGTGCACCTCTAACAAGCGCGGGTTGAGCCGACATCAATTTCCCTTGGTCGTCGATTTCCCGTGACTCCCCTCCCGAAAAATCGCTATTTTCCTGCAAATAACGCCACTCCAGAGGTTGGAGCGGGTTATTTTCGTTGTCAGCCATAGGTGGCTGCTAAACGATCTCCGGTTTCGCGGGCGAGACGACAGTCTTCCCGCTCAATCTGTCACCCTTCCAAATAGGAGTCCACTCCTTCCGATGTCCACAGAAGTCACACCACGCCGTAAAGAAGAACTCCAGGAAGTCACCATCCGATTCGCCGGCGATTCCGGCGACGGTATGCAGCTCACTGGAACCCAGTTCACGAACACGGCCGCAGTGCTCGGCAACGATGTCAGCACCCTCCCAGATTTCCCCGCAGAAATCCGCGCCCCCGCCGGTACGACCTACGGCGTCTCGGGTTTTCAGATACACTTTAGCTCCTTCGATATCCACACTCCCGGCGACGCCGTCGACGCCCTCGTGGTGATGAACCCGGCCGCGTTGAAGGTGAACCTTGAAGACCTTCGCGAAAACGGCATCCTGATTATCAACGAGGACAGCTTCACCGAACAAAACCTGAAGCTCGCCGGTTACGCCGAAAACCCTCTCGAGGACAATTCGCTCACAAACTACCGGGTCTTCCGGATTCCCGTCACCAAGGCAACACTGGAAGCCTTGGAAGAGCTCGGGATGAAGGGTAAGGACGCCGCCCGAAGCAAGAACTTCTACGCACTCGGCGTTGTCCTGTGGCTCTACAATCGTCCGCTCGAGCCGACACTGGATTTCATTAACAAGAAGTTCAAGAACAAGCCAGAGGCCATTAAGGCCAACGAGCGTGCCCTCCGCGCGGGTTGGTACTTCGGCGAAACCGCTGAGTTCTTCACCTCCACCTACGACGTGCCCAAAGCCGAACTGCCCGCGGGTCAGTACCGAAAAATTTCCGGCAACGAAGCCCTCGCCTACGGCCTGATCGCCGCTGCGGTGAAGTCGGGCAAGCCGCTCTTCTACGGAAGCTATCCCATCACCCCGGCTTCCGACATTCTACACGAGCTCGCAAAGCACAAAAACTTCGGAGTGAAAACGTTTCAGGCCGAGGACGAAATCGCGGCGGTGTGTTCCTGCATCGGAGCATCCTTCGGTGGTGCGCTTTCGGTCACCGGCACCTCCGGCCCCGGCATCGCCCTCAAGGCCGAGGCCATGGGTCTCGGTGTTATGATGGAGCTCCCCTTCGTCGTCGTGAACGTACAGCGCGGCGGTCCGTCGACGGGCCTGCCAACCAAGACCGAGCAGTCCGATCTCAATCAGGTGCTCTACGGTCGCAACGGCGAGTGCCCGATGCCCGTCATCGCCGCCAAGTCTCCATCGGACTGCTTCCACGCCGCATTCGAGGCGTGCAAGATCTCGATGCAGCATATGGTTCCCGTCGTGCTTCTGACTGATGCATACCTCGCAAACGGCGCCGAGCCGTGGAACATCCCCGATGCCTCGCTCATTCCGGAAATCGAGATCGAGCATCCGACCGAATGGGACGGCGAGTTTACGCCCTACCGCCGCGACGAGCGCGGGGTGCGCCCCTGGGCGTTGCCCGGAACCCCGGGACTTCAGCATCGCCTCGGCGGCCTTGAGAAAAAGAACATCACCGGTGGCGTGAACTACGACCCGGACAACCACGAACTAATGATCAAACTTCGTCAGGAGAAGATCGACAAGATCGCTGACGAGATTCCCCCCGCGACCGTGACTGGAAACCCGGAGGGCGGCGAGCTGCTCATCGTTACTTGGGGCGGCCCGTTCGGTACGGCCTTCGCAGCCACCAATCGCCAGCGTTCCAAGGGGCGCGACGTGAGCCACCTGCACCTGCGTTGGCTCAACCCGATGCCGAGCAACGTCGAGGAAATCCTTCGCCGCTACAAGAAGGTGATCGTCGCGGAGATCAACATGGGACAGCTCATCAATATCATTCGCAGCAAGTTCCTGATCGACGCCAAGCCCCTCAACAAGATGAAGGGCCGTCCATTCACCATCACCGAAGTCGAGGCCGCCATGGAGCGAGAACTCGGTATTCCAAGCGAGCCAATCTCGAGCTGAAAACGGAAGGAACGTAACTGACAATGTCTACTGCTACTCCCGACAAACCAAAATACACCATCAAGGATTTCGCCAGCGATCAGGACGTCCGCTGGTGCCCCGGTTGTGGTGATTACTCGATCCTCAGTGCGGTCAAGAAGGTCCTCGCCCAGCGGGACCGCCCGCCCGAGGAATATTGCTTCATCAGCGGCATCGGCTGTTCCAGTCGCTTCCCGTATTACATGAACACCTATGGCCTGCACACCATCCACGGCCGCGCACCGGCAGTCGCCACGGGTATGAAGATCGTCCGCCCGGACATCGAGACGTGGCTGATCACCGGCGACGGCGATGGCCTTTCCATCGGTGGCAATCACTTCATGCACCTCATCCGCCGAAACGTGAATCTACGCCTGATGCTGTTCAACAACAGGATCTACGGTCTCACGAAGGGACAGTACTCTCCGACGTCGGAGCAGAACAAGCGCACGAAATCGACGCCCATGGGCTCGCTCGATTTCCCCGTCGATCCGCTCTGCCTCGCGATCGGCGCCGGTGCGACGTTCGTCGCCCGCGGCGTCGACATGCACCCCAAGCACCTGATCGAAACTCTCTCCCGCGCAGCAGATCACAAGGGCACTGCCTTCGTTGAAATCTATCAGAACTGTAACATCTTCAACGATGGTGCATTCGCCCACGCGCAGGACCGCAAAGTGCGGTCAGACAACGTGATCGAACTCGTTCACGGCGAGCCCATGATCTATGGGGCCGATCTGAACAGGGGAATCATTCGCAACGGCGACCATCTCGAATCGGTTACCATTGGCGAGAATGGCGTGACCAAGGACGACCTCCTCGTTCATGACGAGACCTGCCCCGAAACGGTGGCATTCAGCCTCGCGAGAATGAAGTACCCAGACATGCCCGAGCCGATTGGCGTCATCCGCGCCGTTGATCGCCCGTGCTACGACGACCTCGTTAACGAGCAGGTCGAGCACGCAGTCGAGACTCGCGGTAACGGCGACCTTCAGAAGCTGCTCACCGGGACAGAGACTTGGGACGTCAACGGGTAGACGCTCAAAGTAGCACACTCCCTACGCGGCTCCGGGATTCGTCCCGGAGCCGTTTCTGCATCTACGCCGGCTCCCGTTGCTTGACTCTCTGGCGATTCGGAATCACGTTCTCACCGGAGCCCTCACCATGGCGAAACTGACATCCCGACAGCTCACGTCCGACGACAAAGCCCAGTGGCAATCCCTGTGGGAGCGGTCGGGTCGTCACCTCGTCCAGCACTGGAACTGGGCCGATTGCGCGGCGACGGGAGTCGGCAGCCCGGCGCGCATTGGAGTCTTTGACGGCGGGGGAGAGCTGCGCGCGGCCTGCGCCTTCGTCGACCGGCCCCGCAAGTTCGGTCGCATGTGGGCAAACCCGGCACCTGCCCCTTGGGCAGGCGTTCTCCACGGCGAAACGAAGCTTGAGGAAGAATGGCTGCGCGACGCACTTTCCCTCATCGCAGACGCCGTCCCGGCTGACGTAGACTTCGCCGAAACGGTCCTCCAGCCGGGAATGATGGACGGGCGAGGGCTCGCATGGGCGGGCTGGAACCTCCAGATTCACTACACTTATCAAAGTGTCATCACCCCTTCGACAGAGGTGCTTTCCGCCGCCGCGCCGAATCTCCGCCGTCGGTGGAAAAAGGCTCGCGACGGCGGTGTTGAGGTGGAGCAGGGAGCGATCGAACTCGCCGACCTTGTGACCTTGTACGACAAGATGGCGGCGGAGAAGAAGGTGCCCGGCCACGTTGGCGGTGAGTGCTGGCTGATGCTTGAAAACTGGCTCGCCAGCGAGGAATCGGGAGAGTTGGGCATGCAAACCTACTCAGCCGGCGCATCGAAGGGCGGACCACCTGCCTTCGCGGCAATGGTCGCGTGGGACTGCGGCACTGCATACTATCTGCTCGGGGCTTCCGATTCAGACGCTCACGGGAACGAGGCCCCAACGGCAGTCCACCTCCACATCTTTGACGACTTGACCAGACTGAAGGCAGCTGAAGCCTTCGATTGGTGCGGCGCGAATACACCCTCCATCGTTCAGTTCAAGAAGCAATTCCGTCCCACTCTTGTCCCGTTGGTTCATGCGGTGAGGTATTCACGCAAAGGGTTGGTCGCCGACGCGACGCGACGTTTTCTGGGGCGTTAGCCCAAACACCAGGCGCACTCTGATTCAGTATCCTCGCGAGTTGAAAATCGCACCAGCTACGTGCACGGCATTGTGCAAAGCCACTCAATTTGTGCTTGTGACGTCGCAAAAGGTTGGGCAGGCTCTTGACCATCTACGATTTAGAAAAAAAATCCACTCATGGAGGTTCCCATGGCTTCGGAAGCTTCTGGTACCACCGGTGGGGATGCGGCAGTCAGCTCTCGCATTCACAACGTGAAAGTAAAGCTCGATAACGTCGAGGCAGCGCAATCGAGTGCAAAGTGGACGGCACGAGCAGTAACCCTCGTACTCGTTCTGGCAATCTTGGCGGGCATCTATCTGTCCTTCGTCGTACCCATCTCAGACGCGGTGGATAACTCGGAGGAATTTCAGAAAGCGATGACCGCGCAGGTCGAGAAAATGACTCCCGAGATTCAGGAAGAGTTGAATCTTCTACTCGAAGATCTCAAGCCTCACGTCGAGGAAGTCATCGAGCCGCGCATCAAAGACAAGTGGCTTCCCGAGGTACAGATGGCTGCTGAAGAGGAACTCGCCAAACTCGGCGAAACTCTCCACGTCGGCGTCACCGAGCGGATCACGACCGTTTCCACCGATCTCCAGAACTACGCCACTACCAAGCTGAAGCGAGACATTCCCCAGCTGAACGACCAAGACAAGACCGAGCGAATGATCGCGAACATGGGCACGGCCATGAACAATGTCGTTGAGCGCGTCATGGGCGAGCACTTCGGTGCAAAGGTCGACATGGTTGTCGCCATCGAGACAGAGCTAACCAACTTCCCGGTGCCTGAGAAGATCAAGGCAATGGACGACGACCAATTGAGCCAGTACATGAACGAATTGATGATGTCCTACGTGTCTCAGCAATTCGAGAGCATTCTGACATCCCCCGAAGGCGCCGCGTCACAGCTTAAGAAGTGATCGCCCCCGACGACCCTGAATAGGAGACTAGAGCATGGCAGACAATGTAAACAATGAGCTTGCCCAGATTGAGCGCAAACTCGACGAGCAGCACGGCCACCTGAAGCGCCAGAGAGCAGTATCACTAGTGGTGGGTGTCGTATTGCTGATCGTCGTGGCCGCCTACATGTCCTGGATTGGCAAGCAGATCAGAACGATGACGGAGCCCGAGGGAGTTTCCGACGTGGCAGCCGAGTTCGTTCGCAAGAACCTCCCCGAGGCCCGCAAGGCAGTCGCCAAGCAAGCCGAGGAAAACCTCCCCGTGTGGCTCGATAGCGCCGTGGATGGTCTCATCGAGACCGGCATGCCCAAGGCTCGCATGGCTGTTGAAGAAAACACGATCAAGTACGTCGACGAGCACCTTGCCCACGCGGACAAGATCGTTCGCGAAAACATCGATGAAGCTCTCGCCACTCACAGCGAAGAGATCATCATGTATATGAAGAACCTCGACACCGACGAAGGCAGGAAAGAGTTCGAAGATCGCCTCTACGGGATCATCGACGAATCCCTCAACGACGAGAGCATCAAGGTTGAGATGGAGAGCTACGGTCTCGCCCTCGAAGAGGTCAGCCGCCGCCTTTCCCATATCACAGACGTCGCCCACATGAGGGGTGATGCTGGCCTTTACGCTACGGATCAGGAGAAAATCCTGGCCGACCTGATCTCGGTCATGATCGAGATGGGACGTCGCATGAATCTCGGCGAGATGGGTACCGGCGATCTCGGCGAAGCCCTCGGCATCGGCGATTAACCAACCCCTTGTCCCAACGAGTTCAACGTCCCCCGGCGAGTATCGTCGGGGGACTCTTCTTTAACCCCTCAAGTTCACCTGTGAGCAGTGTTGGTAGTTGACCCGCATTTCTCGACGGCTATCATTCCTGAAGTT
>JAUIJJ010000099.1 GCA_030431385.1 bacterium
ACGTTTTCAGGAGGCTCGCCGACATTCTCGGGAAGAAACTCCTTCGAGACGGCGTTTTCGAGGAGCGTGATCCGCGAGGGGACTCCCTGCCGACGCTGGAACTGAGGGTGGCTACTGCACAACGCGAGATTGCATTCCCGGAGCAGCTGTCGCTCCCAGTCCCAAAGTAACTGCCGCTGCAGATTGCTAAAGGCCGGGCTGAACGCGAGTTCGTCATAGATGTGGCAGACTCGTCGCGGGCCGAACGGGAGCTCACGAATGAGCGACTCGTGCCATGGCGCGCCGAACCAGTAAATGTTGGTCTTCAACCGAATCGTCTCGATTGCCGCCTGAGCGCGCTTGACCAACTGGCGGCTAGTTAAGGTGCGCCAGCGCTCGCCCATTTTTTCGGACTTCACCATCCGCATCCCAAACGGAGCAACGCGTCCCGGCGACAGAACGTAGAACTCGCGATCCTTTGCTTTCCAGGTCTTCGTCATGGCCCGAAGTTGGTTAGGAGGTTCGACGTACAGGACACGCCACCCGAGCTTGGCGATCGTCCAGAGATGATACCTAGGCGAGCCGTAGACTTCAGGCCATCGCCAAGTCCCCGGCGCGAACGCGAGGATACCCGGTTGATTCAGTACATCCTTGTCTCGGGGGCGATGGGTCATGGTTTGGGGTCAGTCTCCCTCGGTCGGCGTGTCAGTAGGGATTGGGGAATCTTCAGTGGTCGGCTCTTCCGGCACAAGTCCGGCATAGCCCGCCACCCGGATCCTCAGTCGCGACAAGGAGCGCCA
Source organism: bacterium (assembly GCA_030431385.1). GTDB lineage: Bacteria > Sumerlaeota > Sumerlaeia > SLMS01 > SLMS01 > JAUIJJ01. The sequence goes on from JAUIJJ010000099.1 coordinate 780, forward strand.
CTCTGCCAATGCCGGGAAACCTGCAATCAATAGTGCTGACAGTAGGGAAGCCGCCGCGCCGCTCGCGGTCCAGAGCAAAGTTCGAAGAAAGCCTTCGCCGACGGGGAACTCCCAGAAGAATCGGAATGCAAAGAGCCCGACCGCACCAGCGATTCCCAAGAGCGAGCCGCGCAGCGCAGCGCGCCAAAGCGAGCGACACCGCAACAGCGCTGGCGATACCTGCCAGAGCATCACGATCATCACAATTCCGGACAACACGGACGTCGCCAGTGCCACACCCAACAACCCGAACTTCCCGACCAGATACCAGTCGAGAAATGCGTTCAGCGGCAGCGAGCAAAGAAAGACGACGAGTAGCGACCACGCCTGCCGTTTGGCCATTCCTGCGCTGATCACCATCGGCGTCATCGCGTAGAACACGATCGCGATTCCATAGCCGCGCAGTGCGCCTGCGGACCGCAATGTGTCGGCGGGGGAGAATGCACCGCGCTCCAGAACCAATGAGATTAGCCCTTCCGCGAGGCCGCTCACCAGCAAACCCATCGGCACTCCGGCGAGGAGCATCAGCCGGACTCCGAGTTCCAGCGTCTGTTCGAAGCCTCGCTGCTCCTTCCTCGCTGCGAAGTGGGACAGCCGCGTGTACAGCGGTTGAGCCAGCGCCATACCGAGGAGCGTCGTTGGCAGGAACAGCAGTCTATCGGCATAGGCGAGAGCCGAAACGGAACCTTCCTCCAGCATCGCCGCGAAGAATCGGTCGACGGCGCGGTTGAGTCCCGATGCTACGGCCATTCCCGCTGAAGGCCAGAACAGCCACTGCAACTCGGACACAAGCGAGGGGCTGACTTCTCCGAAGCGGTTCGCGAATTCTTTGAGGAACGGTCCTATGACGAGAACCTGCCCCCACTCCGCTAAAAGAATCCCGACAAGAAGCGCGTACGCACCAATCCGGTTTTGCAGAGCAAGCAGCGAGATGATGATGATCACGTTGTAGGAAAAGTGTGCGAACGCGCTCGTGACGTGCCGGCCCCGCGCATTTGCCATCCCCATGGTCAGCCCGGAAAGCGCGGCACCGAGTATGCCCAAGCTCCCGAGCGCTGATGCCCAGATCACGGCTTCGATGGGAACGGGCGAATCGGCAGGGATCAGCATGACGGCCCAGAGTGGAGACGTCGCCGCAATCACAGCGGAAGGCAAACCGACAATGGCAGCCATACGACGAACGGCCAGCTTCAGGAACGGATACACCTGATTTGTTGCCAATGCCGCGCCGATGGGGACGACCGCGCGGCCGACACCGCCGCCGATCCCGATACAAAGCGCCATGGGAACCGCTAGCCCCAGGTACACTCCGTCGAGATCCGGTGAGGTCCCGAAGTAGCCCGCGACGATGATCTCGCGCGCGAGGCCGAGGAGGCGCGTCAGAATTCCAACGAGCAGAAGCCCGCCAACGGCCCACCGCAATGACGGCATCTTGAGGGACGAAGCGGGGGAGGTCCCGGATTGTTCAGGTGGTTTCAAGTTATCGCGGCGCCCGGAAGATCAGGTGCGGATCTGTCCTTCACCGAGTACGACCCACTTCTCCGTAGTCAGTTCTTTCAAGCCGACGGGTCCGCGCGCGTGCAGCTTGTCGGTGGAGATTCCGATCTCCGCGCCGAGCCCGTACTCGAAGCCATCGCTAAATCTGGTCGAGCAGTTGACATGGACACAGGCGGAATCAATCGCGCGGACGAATTCCATCGAACGGCCATAGTCCTTCGTGACGATAGACTCGGTGTGGTGGCTCCCGTAGTGGTTGATGAACTCAACGGCATCATCAAAGGAGTCAACGATCCGCATTGCGATGATAAGGTCCAGATACTCGGCGGACCAGTCTTCATCAGTCGCTGCCGTGCAGTCGGCGAACAACTCACGGGTTCGGTCGCAGCCGCGTATCTCGACGTTGTGCTCAAGCAGCTTGCTGCAAATCTGCGGGACAAACTCTTGGGCAACAGCAGCGTGGACAAGCAGCGTCTCGGCTGCGTTGCAGACTCCGGTCCGGTGAGTTTTGGAATTGAGAACAATGCGCTCGGCGGACTCCAAGTCAGCGAATTCGTCGACGTAAACCGTGCAGTTTCCGTCGAGGTGCTTGAGGACGGGAATCCGCGCTTCCAGTGCGACGCGCTCGATCAGCGACCTGCCGCCGCGAGGGATGATGACATCGATGAATTCGCTGGCGGTGAGCATTTCGCCCACTGCCGCGCGATCGACGGTCGGCACCAACTGGATGACTCCCTCAGGAATGCCCGACTCCGCCGCAGCCGCAGTTAGGATTTCAGCTATGGCGAGGTTCGAGAAAATCGCCTCGGACCCGCCGCGCAGAATGACGGCGTTGCCGCTCTTCATGCAAAGGGCCGCCGCGTCCGCCGTGACGTTCGGGCGCGATTCGAAAATCATCCCCACAACACCGAGAGGTGCGCGCATCCGTGCGATACGAAGTCCATTCGGGCGCGTTTGCATTTCGGTGACTTCACCGACGGGATCGGGGAGCGCGGCGATCTCACGGATGCCCTGCGCCATGGCGGCGATGCGCGCATCGGTCAGCCGGAGCCGGTCGACCATTGCGCCGCTTAGCCCTGATTTTTCGGCTCGATCCAGGTCTTTTGCGTTCTCGGATTGCAGCCGTTCCGTCGAGCTGACGAGGCGATCCGCCATGAGCAGCAGCGCCTTGTTCTTGGCACCGGGAGGAATGACGGCGAGCTGTCGTCCTGCCCGACGCGCCTTCGTTCCCATTTCGTGGATGAGTTTCTTAACGTCTGTTTCCAAATCAACGCTCACGGCGGAGTCCTTTCGTAGCTGTCCTGCGATCAGGGAATAAGAAATCGCCTCGCACGGCAAGGTCCATTCGCCTGAAGCTCAGTTGAATGAGGTGAAACGCGTGACGAAAATGATATTGGGCGGTGGAGGCAGGAGGGAGCGTTACGCGGCCGAGGTCTTGCGGTGAACGTCCACAGCGACGCAGAAGGCCTTGTAGAATTCCTTGATCGTGCGCATTTCCCAGTCGGCGAGATTGCCGCTCTCATAGCTCTTTCGCACGTCAGTGAACATGCTAATGAGCTGCTGGCGCATGGCATCGATCTGCTCGGTGTCCAGTTCCTTCATGTCGTTGAGGCACATGGCCACGCGACGGTCGTCGGGCGAAATTTCTGAAGTATCGTTGGGGTTTCCAGAAGCTGGCGCGGATGTCTCGGCGGAGTCTTCCATCTCGTCGAAGAGGGGAATCTCCACGTTCGCGTCCGACATGCTCGTCCGCTGGGGCATCGTGTCGGGAGTGAGCTCCTCGCCGTCGGCGAGCTTCCGATCGACCTCGTTGAGCCAGTCGATGAATTCCTGCTCTTCGCCTGCTGTGGGGGCGCGGTTAACTTTTTCGAGCGCTTCCGGAGACGCGGTTGCCAGCGCTTCTTGATACTGGTTTTCCAACTCGGCGAGCCGATTGTTTCCCGGGGCGAGCTGCTTGGCTTCTTCGAGGATTTCCTGACCGAGGTTGAACTCTTCATCTTTCAGGAGCATCCGCGCGGCGTGTTCATAGTTCTGGACTGCCTGAATGCGTTTGCCTGTCAGATTCATCAGCTTACCCATGAGGTAGTAAGCCATCCCGTTTTCCGGGTCCATTTCGATGATTTGCTCGCAGGCTTCTTGTGCGCCCTTTTGCTGGTTGTACTTCATGTAGAAGTCGACAACCCACTTGAGCTGCTCTGCGGCGGCATCGGGGCGGCCCATGCGCGAGAACAGGAACGCGAGTTCTTTGCGGGCCTTTACCGCGCCGGGCTGGAGCATGATGAGGATGTTGTAAATGCTGAGCGTCTTGTCTAACTCGCCGCGCACAGCGTAGCTCTCAGCGGCCTGAAGATACTCGCGATAGGCGTCGTCTTTTCGACCAAGTTCGAGGTAGAGCGCAGCCAGCTTGCAGCGCGTGATCTCGTCCCGAGGTGTGAGGTCGCAAGCCTGCTCCAGATAGGGGAGAGCTTCAAGGTGGCGCCCTTGATTGATGAACATTTCGCCGCGGAACAGGAGGTCGCGAGAGCGGTCTTCTTCGCCGAAGAGAGTCTTGGAAATCTCGCGAATATCGCAGTCGTAGTACATCGCGACGAGCTCGATGAGCAAGCCGCCCTCGTGAGCGTCGCAGTTGGCGTACTGGCACTTGAAGGTGCGCTCGACGGTGTCGACGATGAGGGACTTACGAATCAAATCTTTGTGAATGGGGCAATGAACGCGAACGATGTCGCCTTCTTGGTACATCGAGTGCTGGGTGAAACCCATCTTGTTCATGACAAGATAAGGGTCCAACGAGGCGTTGAACGAGTAATCGGAATCTTTCAGGTCAAATCTGGCCATCAAGCAGTCGTCCGAGGTGTTACCCGTCGAACCCCCCAAGAATTTTTCCTGCAAACACCCCAAGTGCTTACAGTAATACACTTCCAGTACCTGATGGTATGGTCACCGCAGGATTGCGGCAAGCCTTTTTGCCACGATTTGCCGTGTAGCGAGCTCTGCTAGGATTCGGGAGCTTTCAGCCAAGCAGACTTCCCAAGGAAATCCATCCAGGGTGTCGGCCTGAAATCCCCGATAGGCTCTGATGTCGTATAGCCGAGTGGCTCAAGAAGCTCACGGATTTCGTCGACTTCCTCAGTCGAGTGGAACGAGACGAGCAGGTGTGGCCGGTGGTCTTTGAAGAAGTTCTTGGCGCCTCGCAGAGCCGCGCCGCCGTGGCCTTCGACGTCCACCTTAATGAACGATGCGGGTTCAATCAGGCCCTCCGCCAACAGATGGTCGATGGACTCGAGTTGAATCTGGACCGTATCAGCGGCGAGGAAATCTTCTTCGTCCTCACCAGGGTACTTGAGGTGAGAGTAAGTTGATCCTTCTCCCGCGCCGAGCCAGAGCTGCGAGACCCCCGGCTCTTCACTGAGTCCGACATTGAAGGCTTTTGCGTTTTGCAGATTGTTGATCTTGATATGCTTCTGAAGTTTGTTGAACGAGTATTCGTTGGGCTCGAAGCTGTACACGCCGCCTTCCTCGCCAACGGTAGCGTGCATACTGAGAGTGTAGCGCCCGAAATGGGAGCCGAAGTCCCAGCAGACTTTTCCTCGGATCTCGTCTTTGATCTGGTCCAGCACGGTCTCGACGTCGGCCTCCGGGACGAGCCGCCAATTGGCGGTGCACGGATAGAGCGTTACGCGATAACCCTTCGCAAGGCCCTGCTTGATCTTGATCGGGATCTCCGAGGCGCCGCTGGAAAGCAATATGCCTCTGGCGGCGTTCTTGGCGATTGTAGACAACGACTTCTGTGGCAAATGAATACCCTCTAGGTTCCGTCTGAGCTATTCGATTTCGTCGACGAGCTTTGTCTCGTCGTCGTCTTCTCCACCATCTTCATGGGGGATGTACTCGGGAAGGAGGGACGAGTGGTCTTCAAGCTGAGCATCGTGAAGTTCCTGCTGCTCGGCCTGGGACCTTTCAAGCTCTTCCTCTTCTTTGACCTGAAGCTTGCCGTAGAGGAGCTGACGGTCGCGCTCAGAGATGAGCCGGTCGTTGGGATCGCTCTGCTGGAGATAGCTCGGCCGCTGGTCGCCGCCGCGCTTGCCACCTCGGCCGCCACCCTTGTTGCCGCCACGGCCACCGCCGCCGCGTCCACCACCTCTTGGTGCGGGCTTGGTGGATTCCACGACAATGTGGCGAGTATGATCTTTTCCACGGCTCTCGGTCTTGATTGCTTCAAAGTCCTTGAGGACGTTGTGGATGAACTTTCGCTCGGCGGGTTTCATCGGAGTTAGCGGGACGCGCTTACCGGTGCGTTCGGCGCGCTGCGCCGCTCGCTTGGCTTCTCGTTCGAGGCGCTGCAGCTTTTTCTCGCGGTAGCGATCCACGTCGAGCATGATGTCGGGGAAATTCTCGTCGATGGCGAGCATGGCACGTACGACGATGTGCTGTAGGGCATCGAGGGTCGCGCCCTTGCGACCGATGAGGATCGAGGATTCGGGTACGTTGATTCGGATCACGATGAGGTGGCGAAAACGGACGGCCTCAGCAGTGCTTCCCGGGGCGAACTTTTCGATCAGCCCCTGTGTCCATTCCTGCGCTCGGTCGACGTAGTACTGGAACGAAGCGCTGACCAGAAAGAGCGCGGCCTGGTCCGAGGAAGGTAGTTCTTCCAGCCCTTCATCTTCAGCCAGCTGCTTTAGATCGAGCTCGTCGGGCTCGTACTCTTCGAGGACTTCAATGTATTCTACGGGGACTCCGAACTTCTCTGCCGCCTTGGCTACAGCGGCCTTCTCGTCGCGAGCGACGATCTCCAACTCAGTCATGTGTTCCTTCCTCGATGCGGCCGGTGGTCTCCTCGATGACAGTATCGGAGTGGAGGTCCGGTCCGGTGGATATCAAACTTTTCGCCGCCATAATGCACGCGAAAATCAATTCATGTTCAGGTCGACGGCTCCAAAGTTTCCCTTGGTGGTTCGCTCGTCTTGTCGTGTGCGGCGATGTACCGCTTCGTGAGGTAACTTTGGCAAATTCCCCAGATATTGCTGACGACCCAGTAAAGAATCAGACCTGAGGGCAGATTGTACAGGAAAAAGAGGAACATCACGGGCATCATCAACTGCATTTGCTTCTGGATGCGTTCCTGTGTCGCGTCCATCGCCTGCGTGGTCTGCATGATTTTCATCTGCAGGAAGTTTGTAACAGCCATGAGAATCGGAAGCAAGTGAAGCGAGTTGCCAATGAGAGGCAGGCTTGCATTCCACACGATGAGCCGGTCGGGCTGGGAAAGATCCTCAATCCAAAGGAAAGACTTCCCGCGCAATTCAACCGATTGATCGAAGACGACGTAGAGGCCGAGGAAGATAGGCATCTGCAGCAGAATCGGGAAGCAGCCACGCATGAAGCCGAGCGGGTTTACGTTGTGGTCGCGGTAAAGCTGCATGACCGCTTGGTTACGCTTCATCGGGTCGGACTTGTACTTCTTCTGAAGCCGCTCCATCTCTGGGCGGATTTTCTTCTGCTCAAGCATCGTGCGAATCTGGTTCTTCATCGCCCAGTGCGTCAGGGGATAAACCACCAGACGGACGATGATCGTCGTGCCGATAACGGCCAAACCCCAGCTGCCCAAGAACCCTTCGAGCATCTTCAAGATTTTGAGCAGAAGCAGCGTCAGCGGACGGAGCCACGTCATCTTGAGCGGCACCCAATGGAAGATCATTGCCGTCGGGTTCAGCCAGTCTTCCTGAAGCTGGAAGTTCGCGTCTTGGATGGCTTCCATGTTCTTCGGGCCTACGTATACCTGGTAGTGTCGCGAAACTCGTTCACCGGGCTGAAGTTCCGCCTGCGGGTGGAACAGCTCGATAGTGTGAGGAACGGAGCCGCCCTTGATCTGATATTCGGGCGCGTCGTTCTTGCCTCGGAACGCGACCTGTCCGTAGCTAAACGGTGTCTCCGGATCGGGAACCATGAGCGCGGTGAAGAACTTCTTCTCGAGGCCGCCCCATTGGAGCTCGCTGCGAATCTCAATCGGTACGTCGTCGCGGTCGACATCGCGGGTTTCGAGCTCACCCTCGATCGCGAGGATGGCAGTCTGCTGGCCGTGGACGCGGTCGCGCACTCCGGGTTCTTCGAAACCGCCGCCCCAGCGAATACCGAAGCCACGTTCCGTGCCGAGACGCTTGCGGGTTTCCGTGCCGTTTTGAAAGTCGACGCGCAGCTCCGCGAGGTAGCTGTCGCCATGGAAGGTGAATTCCTTGATGACGGTCATGTCATTGAGCGGCAGCGACTTGAATCGGAGGATCGAGTTTCCGCCGGGAACATCGACGCGTTCAATGAGTTCGAATGGAATGTCGTTGAAGTTCTGAGCTTGGGAGCCGGCTAGTTCGAGGGGGAACTCGCGATAGCTCTCCAACGAAACCTGGGGAATAATCTGGAGCGAAGTTGTTGTTACTGTGTCGTCTTCAAGGCCCACGTTGGTGACATATCGCGATGACTTGATCTGCCAGCTGATCGGGCGCGCGCCGAGTTCGGAGATGATGACGTGGTAGAGCTCGGTGTCGACGGTGTGGCGGGGCATCGTGAGGACAGTGAATATCTCGACCTGCTCGCCATCGGGCATTGAGATCGTGTCGCCTCCCGAGTTATCGGGAGTGGCCGTGGGGGAGGAGGAGCCTGACTCAGAGTTCTCTGAATTCGAGCCCATGGCATCAGCGGTCCCATTGCGCTGGGCACGCTCGGCATTGAGCTTCGCCAGCCTCTCGCGGCGTTCAGCGTCTTCCTGCTCACGCTGAATCTTCCACTCTTCCCAGTCGGCCTGATACTGCTCAACAGATCTCTTATACGCTTGTTGCTTTTGGTTCTGGTCGTAAAAGAAAAAGGCGTAAGCGGCCACGACGAGGACGATAAAAATGGTCCAGTTTTTCTTCATATATTCTGTGCAAAGACTTTCAGGACATAGTTTACGGGCGAACGACGATGCTCCGGGGGGCGGCAACGTCCCAAACCCGCCGGAGTCGCGTCAACCCGTAGTGCTCAAAAAAACCGGCGACCAGCCGAAGATCCGGCCGGCTCGCTTTATCAAATCACTCTACAAACTCGAGCTTCACGGGTGCCGGAATGAACCCGGCTTCGTTCGCCTCGCGGAGGAAGCGCTCAACGCTCTTCCGGCCGCGATCGCCAAAGTCGAGAGTCAGGTCGTTGACGTACATGCCGACGAATTCATCGGCGAGCTTCTCGTCCATCCCGCGGGCCCACTGAAGCGAGTGGCCAACGGCGGCAGGGCGGTTTGCTGACTCCAGAGAGAAGTCAATGGAGCGGCGGAGGACCCGGTTGATCTTCGTCAGCATCGGGCCGCCGAAGGACTTCTTAACCACGTTCGCACCGAGCGGCAGCGGCAATCCACCGGTGCGCTCGAACCACCACTCGCCGAGATTGACGATCTCCTCGAAGCCTTCTTGCTCGTAAGTCAGCTGTCCCTCGTGTATCAATAGGCCACAGTCGCTCTTGCCGTCGCGAACGTGGTCCATGATCTGGTCGAAAGGAACCACGACGAACTCAAACTTGTCGTCGTCGAGACCCAGAAAAAGCTTCAAGGCGAGGAACGCCGAGGTCATCATTCCGGGGACGGCGATGCGCTTTTTGGGGAGGTCTTCGACGGGAAATTTTGTGAGCGAGACGATCATCGGGCCGTAATTGTCACCCATGGACGCGCCGCACGGGAGGAGGGCATACTTGTCTAATACGTGGGCATAGGCGTGAATACTGATCGCGCTGATGTCCAACTCGGAGCGCATCGCGCGCTCGTTGAGGGTTTGGATATCTTGGAGGATGTGCTCGAAATCGAGGCCCTCCGTATCGATCTGATGAGTCGCCATCGCGTAGAACATGAAAGCGTCGTCGGGATCAGGAGAGTGACCAAGGGTCAGGAGGCGTGATTCTGCGTTTTCAGTCATAGGCTCAGTAGCATTCGGAATCAATTTCCCACGGATTTCAACGGGGAGATGGGTGGCGGAGCAAGAGCGGTTCCGGTTTTTGCGATTTCCTCAAGTACTCCGCACCTGAAAATCATCGCGGGCAGTGGCGATCGCACGACGACGACCAAACGCTAGAATCCGAGGCGTTAGCGACGGAGACGAATCGATCTAAATGAGCATGTCGTCACAGTGTCCTAAAAAAGCAAAGGTCCGGGGCCAGATGTTTCGGCCCCGGACCTTTGCCTTGGATTGCTATTCAGTTACGTGGCTTCGGCAGGGTTGCGCCCCACAATCAGAAGGACGACCGCAATGATGATAAATCCAACAAAAAGAATCTTCGCGATGGATGCTGCCAAGCCGGCGAGCGAACCAAACCCGAGAACTGCTGCGATGAGTGCGACAACAAAGAAGATGATCGCGTATCTTAACATAGTGTTACTCTCCTAGACGTGATTTGGTGTTTCTATGTCTTCAGACACCGTTGAGCGTCT
>JAUIJJ010000100.1 GCA_030431385.1 bacterium
TGTCTCCCGGAGGAGCGCAGCAATCTGAGTCTCCTCCTTCATTCTTTGCAAATGATTCGGATGGCTCGGGATCGTGGGAGTGGCTCGTAGATTCGGAGATTACCGAGTTCGACATAAACTCGCGAAGAAGGAGTGTCGAGACATCCACGCTCCCGCTGCCGAAGATCACTGCGAGTAACAAGGTGGCAAGTATTCGCCGCACCTGCGATGTCAAGTTGCTGATCACCTTGCTTCGATCGTCCTCGCGAGTTCCCTGCATGACGCATCGGGACTCGCACCGTCAGAGACATCGGCTCAGGGGAGCAAGCCGAAGCTCAAAATACGATCGTCCATCCATCGCGGCAGGTATCGCGAGCCGTCCATGCCACACCGTTAACTTTGAGTCCGTCAGCATTCAGGAGCGTCATCGTACCTCCGGCGCGGGGGAGGATGAAATCCTTGGGGAGATTGAACGAACGGCCCTCACCGGCTTTGATCGAGCCGCTTAGCTCGTGTCGGTTTCGGACATAGTCCAGCACAACCCACCCCTTCATGTTCAAGTGAGTTGGCGTTGCGTTGATCAGGGTGACTGTGCGTTCGGGGGATTCCGACGCTTCGTCCTGAAGCAACAGCCCGACAATGCGCACCATTCCGTCCGGTTCGTCGGGGCAGTTCGTCTTCAATTCGAGTTCGTTGCCGGCCGGTTCCGGTGAAGTCTCGATTCGATGGCCCGTGTCGTCGTCTGTGTGCCGTGTCTGAGGTTGGAAGGAGAGGAACAGTGCAACCCACTGATCCGTCGACGGGAAGTGAATCATCACCCCTCCGTCCTGCCAGATCCCATCGTTTTTGACGTAGTATCCGACATTCCCCTGATTCATGTGGATGTCGTGAACACCTCTGCCGGGAAGGAAATGAAAGATGTAGTCGCGGCGCTTTGGTTCGGGTCCCCAGGGTTCGCCCCATGCATACAGCATGGCGTCGGGCTCTTCGATAGCGCGCATGATATGGCGGTCGATCTTTTCGTTCAGGTCGTTGTTGTGCCCCTTCTTGCTGTAAGGCCAAGGGCGGAGTTTATCAAAGTCAAAGAGGTCTCCGCGGATGTAATCGAGTGCGGGTCCGCCCGCCCTCCTGGCGATGCTGGAAAACCCCACCGGGAGGCTGCCGAGTTCATTGATCACGGGGTGGGCGAAGTCCTCGTCCACGTGGTAAAGTAGCTCAGAAGGCCACGATGCCCCATTTACGTTCACGGCGATTCGCCAAGATTCGCCCAGCGCCTCCACCAAAATCTGATAGTACGTGGTCTTTTTGGACGCCAGCCGACGCTTGATCGGCCTGCCTTTCAGGACTCCGTATTTCTCCAGCGGCAAGACAACACCTCCTACTCGGGTACGTCACTGGAACGCACGAGCCGAAGAGCCGCAAGAAATTCACGCGCAGGGTCAGGGATCGACTTCGACAGTCATGACGACTTCTTGACCCGCCGGAACCGACACCCACGAAGACTCGCCGATACGAGTACCGTTGCGGAAGAAAGTTCCCCGGTAGGCACCTGCGGGCAGATCGAAGAAGCGAAACACCGGGCGGTCGATGGACCACTCTTGCAGGAGAGGAACCGCCTGGCCTTCCACCTGGCACTCCATCGAAAGTACACTGCCGCCACTGGCGTCCGCCCCCACAAGTTGAATCGTCAAGCTACCAGTAGAGACACTGAAGTCCTGATTCTGTGTCTCCGGTTTCGCCGCGAATCCGAAGAGTCGTGGAAGCGGCGCCTGGAAGTTTCCATTGTCGTACCAGGCGAAGTAATCGCCCGGGAACACCTTGGCGTTGTAAGAACCGGTGGCGTCTTCCGGTATCAGGAGGGCCTCACGTCCTTCGAAGGAAAGGAGCCGGATCGCGCGGGTAGAGGGTGCGGGCTCTCCGTCGATGGTGATGGTCCCGGTGAGTGAGATTCTGTTGGAGAAGTCGATGTTCACTTCTCTCTCCTCACCGGCTTCGACCGAGACGTATCTTGTAGTGGTATCTCCAGTTACTTCGTCAGTGACCGCGATCTGCCAGTCGCCAGGTCCCGAGAGGAATCGTTCGTAGTCTCCGCCCCGAACCTGAAGTGCCTCGCCGTCGGGGGTGCCGCTCTCTGGGATGAAGAACAGGATCGCTTCTCTGATCGGGTCAGCATCTGCCCCGTAAATCCGGCCGAATATGCGCGGCGCAGGCTGTAGCGTCAGCTCCGCCGCGTCGGATTCAGCTGTGAGCCTGAAACGCAGTTTCCCGGAAACGGAACGCTCGAAAGAGGCGCGCAGCACATAGCTTCCTTCTGGTAGTTCGGGAATCTGGAACGTACCGTCGCCTCCAGTTCGCACTTGATACTTCCTCGCAGATGGCGGCCCGGAGTCCTCGACCATGCCGAGCGGCGGGTTGAGCAGTTCGACGGTCGCGCCGGCGACTGGAGCTCCTGAAACGCCGTCTGAAACGGCTCCGCGTAGGACGAGGTTTCCTTCGAGCTCGACAGTGATAGTCTGGCCGTTGCCGCCGGTTGGCGCGAAGGTGAAGTCCTCGGCCCCACGTGCACCGACTCCGCCGTCGCCCAGGATCTCTGACACCTCCGCGCGGTATTCGCCCGGCGGGATGTCCTCGAGTAGTACTGAGCCATCACTGTTGGTGACGTACCGATCTGTAAAAATGGCCATCGAATCTCCCGGCTGATCGGGTGCGTCACGAAGGAGCCTCAGCTGGAAATTTTCAACGCCACCGCCGCCACCAGTGACAGACACTGTTAGGTCGCCGCGTTCTTTGAGTCGAAAAACGATCTCTCTGTCACGGATGGAGACGTTCTGTCGGGTTTCCTCACTGTATCCGGGCTTTGAGGCGGTAACAAAGGCCAGGAGCGAGTTGCCCGCCAACCCCTTTAGTGCAAAGTTCCCGTCCTCATCTGTGCTCGCCGCAATCTCGCTCCGGTCTGTCGTGAGTGTGACACCGGAGAGCGGGTCACCTGTGTCCGCGTCGACCACTTTGCCCGCGATCTCCGCGCCTGACTCCAACCGGATGACGACATCATCGCGATGCTCGCCGGGGGAGAGTTCAAGCCGCACCGGTTTGGGGCGCGTGTATTCCGATGCCCCGGCAAGCCGCACCGAGACGAAGACGTCGTCGGGGCCGACTTTCTCGATGTCGAATTCGCCAGTGTCACCCGTTTGATCGCGTTCTTCGAATCGAATCGCGGGATCGAATGCTTCATCATTTTGAGGTCGGGTGACCTCGATGAACATCTCGGGAAGAGGGTCGCCGGAGGGATCGAGGACAACACCACTCACCTGCGCATAGCGAAGAAGGCGAAGCTCCACAGCATCGAGACCGCCCGGCTCAAACACGTCATTTGCGATTCCGTTCTCTGAAGAGGATTCAATTCGCAGTGCACGATCTGAAGGGACGTATATTTCGAAGGTGCCGTCGGGAAGAGTGCTGACGTTCTTGTAGAATCCCGGGGCGTTCAGGAACACGGGGAGCTCGAAGCCGGGCTCCGATCCGTCCGGCTCGATCACACGGCCGGTGAGTTTGTGCCCCCTTTCCAGATTGATGAGGGCTGTCCGTTGGTCGCCCGGTCGAACCGCGGGAAATGAAATGTAGTCCTGCTCAACCACGACCCCGCGCGAATCATCGTCGCGAGCCTCCCGCGCAAAGTAGCCCTCGGGGAACTCCACGGGCAGCCGGACTTCGTACCCTCTTTGATAGTCGGGGACGTAAGCTGTGAAATTAAAAAAACCGCGTTCGTCGCTCTGAACTTTCGCGGCCTCATTGCGCGCGTTGACTTCGTCGATGTTGGAGTAGATGATGACTCCACCGACTCCCGCGCCGGACTCGAAGTCCACGAACTTACCATTGATTGTGACAGGCGCCGGTAGCTGGAGGTCGACCTTCGTGTCCTCGCCGGGAATGAGCACCGTCGACATCTCCACGCGCTCGCCCAGGCCGAGCGCGTCGGGTTGCTCTCGCTGGGCGACGATCTCGAATGGCCCGGAGGGTAAGCTGGAAATCTGAAACTCACCGTTGGAGTTGGTTCGCGTTCTGAGACTCAACCGGTCAAAGTTTATGAACCGGCTGCCTTTCCATGCGATCTCGACGAGTGCATCGCTCGCGGGAGCACCTGTGTGGTCGGTAACAGTGCCGGCAATCCCGGACTCGGCCCTGACGAGTTGGATTGTAACGGCGGTGGCGCCGGGACCAACTGGCGAGGTCACCGTCGCGATATAGCCTTCGGCCCGGGCAGGTAGCCGGTACGTGTCGCCGAAGCTACCGCCTTCCAATTCGAACGAGCCGTCGGTGCTACTGACGGCCCAAAACGACGGGAGAGCCCACTCACCACCGGTGCCGGGCTTGTCGCCGCCTGTCGTGATTACGATTCCGCCAACAATTGCGTTGGCGATGGGAGCGCCGGATTCGTCGACGACCGTGCCCTCGATGGCAGCGGTGCTCTTGAGGAGAAAAGTGCAGCGCAGTTTATCGCCCTGCCCTTTGCCACCGGGGTAGAGGAGAATCGTCGAGGAGTATCCCGGCGCCACTGCTCGCCATGCGAGCGTCTCGTTTGCTGCGACCTCAGTGTCCGCAAACTCGAAGCCGCCGAAGACGTCTGAGGTGGTCACCTCCAACTGGGCGGGGTAGTTTTCAGCTAGCCTGTAAGCGTCGCTATCGAAGAGATAGGAAGTGACCACTGCGTCAGGGATGGGCTGATTGGTTTCCGCATCGATCACGAGGCCGGTGAACGGCTCGACGCGGAACTCGGCCATGGGGTCTGAAGGGGGAGGAGGCGCGGGGTTGGGCTGTCCGGGCGGGCGCTGCTGGACGATCGGTGAGGGCGTGGCTGGCGGTTGAGACGCGACCTCCGTATCGGCTGGTACAGATGGCGCGGTCGTTTCGGCCTGTGCTGATGGTTCCGGCGGCGGCTGGACAGCTTGTCTCTGACCTAGAATGAACCAGAGGCCGCCGATGAGTAGCAGCAGAAAGAGAGCAGTGATGCCAGCTGCAATGAGCGAATTCGTGCGATCCAAGGAATGCACCCCTCGATGGAATAGGCGAAGCTTCTGACAGAAACAGACTGGTGTGGCGATCAAGAAAAAGGGGCACCGGATTCCGCCTCACCCCGAGAGCGGTATATCCGGTGCCCCACTTCACTAGCCCCGAACGACTATCGAGACTTCGAGATGCTTAGTAACCGTTGGGAGCGTACACGGCATAGCCACGAGGCGGTGCCCAAACCTCGACCCAGCCGCCACCGTCACACCACTTGCTTGCGGGCTGGTAGTTCTGGCCGCTCTTGGACGAGTACCACGCGTAGCTCTTGAGCGTCTTGTTCTTAAGCTGGTTGTTGGAGGTCTGAACCCACGCACCGCGCCAGTTGTTGGCGTCGTCGTTGATGACCACGATGTAGCCTGGGTTGGAACCCGTTCCGTCGGCATCCCCGTAAATGAGGAGGTTGCCGTC
This sequence comes from bacterium, assembly GCA_030431385.1. GTDB lineage: Bacteria > Sumerlaeota > Sumerlaeia > SLMS01 > SLMS01 > JAUIJJ01. The sequence goes on from JAUIJJ010000100.1 coordinate 5,452, forward strand.
GTTTGTCTTCAGGTTCTGGATGTTGGGACCGCCGCCTCCGAGTTTTTCACGAACCCAAACCAGCTGCTTGATGCCATTGCCCCACTGTCCGCCAACCGACGCTAGCCCGTAGTCAAAGTAGTCTTTCCACCAGACTGATGGGTAGCCTTGGTAGGTCAGCATGTAGGCGTAGGCGATCATCTTGTCCTGAAAGATTTCGTCGGTATCGTGGTTGCCCGCAAACGTCACGGCGCGCCAGGGGTTCTTGGCTGCGAAGGACATGCTATGGTTAACCAAGTTCGGCATGTGGCCACCGCCACCGCCATTGTTGCAGATGTCTTTCAGCGTGTAGTAGGACGCGAAGTCGAAGGCGCTGGCGTCAGACGCGCTCGTCCATGAATCCAGAATCGAAGTGTTGGCATCCCAGTACTCGCCAAGTCCGAACGACCAGCCGGTGTATTGACGGAAGTCCTTCGTCATCCAGCTATGGATGCCCTTCACATAGTCGAAGCGCCAGCCGCCGTTAAAGCCTGCGTTGCTGTTGCTTTTCAGCCAGTTGCCCCAATTGACCAGATCGTTCCAGACGTACGGGTTCACGTGGCAGAGATCGGAGTAGCCGCCGAAAGAGCCAGAGTCACTGTATTCGTAGGAACTCGGGTGGAATTCGTTGTAGTGCCAAAGGGCCTGACCGGACATTTGGTACTGGAAGTCCGTGTAGGTGTTGTAGCCCACGTTGGGGTTGTACTCGCTCGAACCGCCTGATCGGTGGTTCAGAACGATGTCCGCCATAGTCACGACGCCCTTGTTGCGATAGGCTGTCGTGGCGCTCTTCAGCTCTGCCTGAGTCCCAAATCGCGTCGCGGTCCAACCATGCTGATTATACGTTCCGAGGTCGTAATAGTCAGCGGGGTCGTAGCCCATGGAGAAGCCGCCACCTTGTCCCTTTGACGGAGGGGGGAAATACATGCGGTTGATTCCGAAGCCGCCGGTCATGTATCGCAGGCCATTGGAATTGGAGTTCATCGTGTTGTACCAACCGCTGGGGGTGTCCCAATAGAACCCCTGCATCATCACGCCGGCGGTAGCTTCTTGAGCAGCCCCAAGGCCAAGTGTTGCCGCAGCGCACACGGCTACCATTTTTGCAGACTTCTTAAACATCCTCGTGATCCTTTCGGTTTTGATCTGATGGGTGGCCCACGGTCCAATGGTTCTAAATTTGGAGGGGGGGGAGACATCGAAGTCCGCAGGCGGTTCCGGTTTCCTAGGTCAAGTGAATCGATTTACACCAAAGGGTACACTGCACGGTGGAAGTAAACCGTCAGAGAGTGCAAGAACTATTGCAACGTGCAAGCACTGTGCAAAGAAATGGCGCCATTAAGCGCTTTAGTTGGGTTCGCGATCCGCGAACTTTCCAAAAAAATAAGGTTAATACCGACGGTCCACAATCGTGTTAGCCCTGTTTATACCCCGATATTTTTGGTTTTGCGGGCTTTTCAGCGATACTGCGGCTAGGTAGTTTTACTGATGTAAGCGATTACGCCGCATTCTCGATTGCACAGGATTGCACGGCGGTGTTTAGAGCGAAAAGCCGCGTCAAACGAAAGCGCCGGGCGGTTCGAATCGAACGCGCCCGGCGGAATTGTGAACTTGGATGCAGCGGCTCGAGGTCGAACCGTTCAGCCTACTTCGAGGCGCGCGTGTACGGAAACGATTCTTTGCGTGGCGAGCCATCTTTGCCAGCGCCCCGAATCTCCGCAAAGAGGGTATCTCCGTCGCGCCGATACTCGTACTCGGAAGGAAAACCTTCACCCACGTTGACGAAGAGGACGCGGTTCTCTTCCTGCTCAGAGAGGCGAAAGACGATCGGTTCCTCGTGCTTTTCGCTCATGGCTGTTCCGTAGTGCTTCAGATAGAGGAACGTCCCATCTTCGTTTTCTTCGATAATGATGAACTCAGCGAGCATCAGCTTCCCGCCCCGAACAAATCGGCAAGACGCCATCAGGGCGTTGCCGCGTGGCGGCGACCAAGTTTCCTCGATGATCATCGTGTCGCTTTCGATCACCCAGTTCCCGGCGAACCACCCCATGTCTGAAACGTCCGGCATTGTGGCGGCCTCCGTCTTGGTTTCGGCGTCTTCCGCCCAAATAGGAGCTAGAAGGCAAAGGACTGCCAGCGCCACGATTCCTACGATGAGCTTCTTCATCAGGCCGAACCTGCCTGCTGCGGTTCAGCGCAGTCGCTCGACAAAGACTGCGAGAACATGTATTTGTGGCCGTCGCGGTCGAAGAATGTCGCCAGTTTAACCAGGCCGGGGATCGTCATAATCTCGCCATCGAAGCGAACTTCACGGCCCTTGAGTTCGTTGTATGCTGCCTCGATGTCGTCGACGCCGAAGACAAGCGTCGGCCCGCCGACTACTTCTACAGATTCGACTTCTGAGAATCCGATACTAACACCGGGGATTGAGGTCTTCATCTCGCACCAGCGGATGTCGTCCTTCTTGTACAGCAACTCGAGACCCAAGTTCTCCTCGTACCACTGGATGGATGCTTCCATGTCGGAAACTCCCAGCGAACATGTGAGATCATTCACAAACTCGAACGTGCGTGCCATGGTGTCAGCTCCTCGTGACGGGATACAAAAATGTGCCGAAGCGAATGGTCCGAAAAGTATACTTGCTTCCGGAACCGGTCAACGAATAAATTCACCGGGCCACTGTCGAGGAGGCGGGGCGATACCGATGGCAATTGCGAAACTCTTTCATCATCGCTGGACGGTGCCGCTGCTAGCGGACCTCCACCGTCACAGGGGAGCGCGGTATGTCGAGTTGGTGAATCGCCTGGGAGTCAGTCGTGACTCCCTCTCGAAGACACTTCAGCATCTGGACGAAACCGGTTTGGTCATTCGCAATCCGGGCTACGGGCATCCTCTTCGCCCCGAATACATCCTCACGGATCGCGGTCAGGCGTTTGGTCCGCGCTGCGAGGATTTCCTGACTCTCATCGGGCGCCGCGGCTTGCAGGATCTCGCACTCAAGAAGTGGCCGATGGCGGTGCTCTTCTCCATTCATGAGGGCGCACACAGATTCAACGAGTTGCGCGGCGATCTGGAACGCATCACACCCCGCGCGCTCTCGACCTCCCTCCAGCAGCTCGAAGAGCCTCGCCTTGTTTTGCGCATCGTGGAAGAGACGCGGCCGCCTGCGACACTCTACCAACTCACTCGCCGCGGTGCGGGCCTGCTGCCCGCCCTCAGGCCGTTGGCGCTCGTCGCTGGTTGATGCGACTTGCCCGGCGGATTCGTTTGTTGGGAAATGGCCACTGAATTGCTGGAGGTCTTCGAATGTCAGATCACGCAACACTTGCCGTCATTGGCGCCGGAAGTTTTGGCAGCACGCTTGCAACGCTACTGCACGACAACGGGCATCGCATTCGGCTTCTCTGTCACACTCCAGCAGAGCGCGACGCGCTCTCGACAAGTCGCCACCCTCATGGCGTCCCAAACTTGAGGCTCCCTCAGATCGAGATGCTGACTGCCGACGCGGCCGAGGCACTGCAAGGCGCAGATGCCGCCGTGATGGTCGTGCCGAGTCAGGCGATGTCTGCGCTGTGCAGAACGCTCTCCGAGCGCGGACTGCTGCCACCGCTCCTCGTCATTGCGAGCAAGGGAATCGATCTGAAGACGCTGCGCCCCATGAGCGACGTAGTGGGAGACTGCGCGCCGAGCTCGACCGTTGCCGTCGTGAGCGGACCATGCATCGCCCGAGAGGTGGCCGCCGGAGTTCCGACATCTGTCGTCGCTGCTTCCGCCGATCCTGCGGCAGCTGAGCGTGTACAGATGTGGTTCAATTCCCCGCGGTTTCGAGTTTACAGGCAAAAGGACGTGATGGGCGTGGAGTTGGGCGGCGCGCTCAAAAACGTCATCGCCATCGCTGCGGGGATCAGCGACGGCATGGGGTTCGGCGCAAATAGTAAGGCGGCGTTATTGACGCGCGGGCTCGCCGAAATGATGCGACTTGCGGTTCATCTGGGTGCGAAGGAACTGACCATTAGCGGTCTTGCAGGCTTGGGCGATCTCTGTGTCACTTGTTTCTCTGAGCACTCCCGCAACCGTCGGTTTGGTGAGGCTCTGGGGCGGGGCGGGACGCCCGCCGAAATCATCGAGCAGATTGGTGAAGTTGTCGAGGGCGTCCCTACCGCAGAGGCCGCCGTCAAGATCGCGCAAGAAGCAGGGTTTCATGTTCCGATCGCCGAAGTCGTTGTGAACATTGTCAGCGGGAAATGGACGCCTGAATCGGCGTTGGAGCAACTCATGGGGCGGGAGTTAAAACCTGAATTCGAGTAGCTAGTCGATGACGCGCAATTCTGACTCGCCATCTGTAGAGACGGTCGTGGTGAACTGCTCGATGAAACTCGCCCAAGCAGCCTTGGGAAATCCGGGATTTTGTCTGTGAACGATATGAGTGAATCCCAGCTCGACCAACGCCGAGTGAATGCCTTTCGGGTCGTCAGGGTTTGAAACCAACGACAGCGGTTCGTGGCGAATCCCTTGAATCCAAAGCCAGTACTTGGCCTCGGAGGGGTAGTTCCACCCGATGACTCTTCCCGCCTCTGACTTCAGTAACTCAGCTTCGACAATCTCAAAGTCGCTTGGAATCCCTGCGGCCTTGATCCGATAGGAGAGTCGGGATTCCTCCGACAAGATCGGCCACCACGACTCGCCGAGGTCGTGTGCTTGACGATGTCTGTCGTGGAGTGTCGAGGCGACAAGTGTGATCACAATTAACGGGACAACGAGCTTCATCAAGCGACCTGTCGCGGTGGCTTCGATTCGACCGAACACGATAGCCAGCAAGGCCGCGCCGGCGGCGAGGCTCGTCAGGCCGTAGCGCCCATCGGGGTGACCGCGCGTGAAGAGCGCTTCGCAGCTGACGAGTACAATAAGGAGCACCCAAAGGCGAGCCCAAGGGAGCCTTCGAGGGAGCGCGAGCGCGATTAGGCACAGCCCTGAAAGGAGGCCAAGAATGCTGAGCATGTACTTTTGATCTACCAAGTGGCGCAGGTACGCGGGGACCGCCATCAACAATTCAATGATCGAAGATCGGCTTCCGGCGAATGAATCGAACGACCCCTCGAGGCCCGTTTGGCCGGCACTCTCTGGACCGAACACACTGATCATCAGCGGAGCGACTGGGTTGCCGACGTAGACCGTATTCCTGACCGCCCACGGCGCTATCGTGGC
>JAUIJJ010000101.1 GCA_030431385.1 bacterium
AGTCGGCGAATCGCCTGCGCGCGTGATATTCGCCACCATTAGCGTGTCTTCGCGAACAAACAGTGTGCCGCTATCGACGTTGACCGGGATTGAGCTGAATGACGACGTGAAGAGCCCTGTTTCATTGGCGTTCCGCGTCAAGAACTCAAAGGCAGCGACACCGGGAACCGCGCCCGTATCGAACGCGAGCGTCGCCACGAGCACGTCGTTTTCGATAACATCGCCGAGGGCGTTGGCACTGAGAGTCACAACTCCGGACTCGGAAATCGACAGCTGAGGCTCATCGTTCAATGCTGCGTTATCAAACACGGCCGAGTTCAGTGTTCCACTGGTAAACGTCAGCAGCTCGTCGAAGCTCACAAATGCGCGGACGCTTCGAACGGCTTCGCCATTGGCATCCAACCAGACTTCGAGACTGTGAGACGCATTGAACGGCGCGCCGCCCAGCTTCGGCTCGAACCTCAATCCGGCGACGCCGACGCGGACAGCCCGCGCCCACCCGGAATCCAAGGTAGTAGAAATGTTGGAAAGCTCAGGTGTCACAACGCTGGTGACTTGTCCGGCGCTTGTCAGGAAGCTGAAGTCAGCCTGTCCGGGGTTCGTGGATCTAAAGTTCAAAGTCGCGACGGGAATTCCCACACCGCCAACACCGGAACCAGTTGCTGCTGTGAACGATATCCGATTCCCGTTGGATACTGGCGTTTGGTTTAACGGGCCGTTGTTGAACACGGCGGTATTCAGCGAACCATCAATGAAGTCCAAGCGTGTTTCGTCGTAATCAAGAAAGACCTCGACCACACCCGCATTGGCCTGAACGGCGTCGAGAAAGACTTCGACAACTACAGGCTCTCCGACGGGACCGGTCTGTGCTTCCGGGCTCAGACTCAATCTGGCGAAGGCATCGTCGCCGACGTCGATCATGGCACCGGTGGTTTGAGTCAGGATGTTCGAGTAGTCCATGTCCTTTGCCTGCGTCCTTTGCGGCGCAGTGCCGAGGAAGTTAAGCTCGCTTTGCCCTTCGACAAGGCCACGAAACTGAATCGTCGCCAATCGAAGGTCGTCGCCTGTCGCAGGGATGAACGAACCAGTAGCAAAAGCCAGAATTCCCGTCGTCGGTTCCTCGACATCTTTTGTGATTAGTGTTGAATCGAATTCCGCGTCATTCACGTCTGCGCTGACGAACTCCAAGATCGACGAGTCATAGGATATGAAGACCTCTGTTTGGCGAACCCCGATCTCCGGCGCATCCAAGAGCACGTCGACATCGACTGTACCGGAAACGGCGATTTGCTCCAAGCTCGGCGCAAGGTGTACGCGTGCCTTTGGAAGTGGCAATACGTCGACTGTTGCTCCTTCCAAAATGAGCGGGAGGTCCGTACCTTCGGAGTCGGCGACGGTGGTTTCCCTCGGTGGAGTTGAAAGGTAGTTGAGTGAGGTGTTTCCACTCGAAAGGACTGTAAACTCGAGGGTCGCGACGAGCACTTCATTCTGGCTCAACGCGTCAACCGATGAGGCGGAGAAAGAGACGATTCCTGACTCCATCACCATCGGGTCGCCAGTGAAAATGATGTTGTCGAAAACAGTGCGGTTCGTTGTGCCTGTATTGAACTGAAGTCGGCTCGGGTCGAACTCCAGAAAGACGCCGAGTCGCGAAGGTGCTTGCGCGTTCACGTCGAGCTTCAACTCGGCCGTCAGCGTATCGCCGATTTCGTACTGAGCTGCGTCCGTTTCGACATAGAACCGCGCTTCGTCTCCCCCGGCAAATCCGGAAAGGGGAAGGAGCACGATCGCCGCTAAAAATAGCCACGCAAAGTTCAGGAATCTTCCGAAGGTCTTGTCGTCAATTCGAGGCATGTAATCAGACTCTTTTGCAGGAATGTTGGAATGGCAAACCAAGTTAGAATATTACCCAACCATCGAACTCATCCGAGGCACCGCCTCGGACGGTGATATCGAGACTGTTAACCGGAACTGAGACCGGCAGTGCCTTGAAGGCACCGTCGAGCGCGGCCGCGGCGAAGGGCCCGTCGTCGACGAGCGAGATAGTCGCAGTGCCTTCCTTCAGCGCCTTGAACGTCAGCGTCGCGACAACGATGTCTTTGCGCCCAAACGAGGAACTCGCTCCGCCGCTCACCGTGATTCGGCCGGGAACCGTTTCCCACGGATCGGTGGTCATCTCGGCCGAGTTGAAAGCACCCTTGTTGATCTCGCCGCCGATGAAATCGAGCAGCGCGGGATTGTACTCCATAAATGCGCCGACGACTGCCGCTTCGTTGTTACCCGGTAGGAAAGCTATCGACACCTCGAACTCGCGCTCGACGTTGACCTCTGAGACATCAGCGAATGGATACATGAGTGATGGATCACCACCCAGCACGACTGTTGACCGGCCGATAACGGTATCAGGTTCGCAGTTCGCCCCCAGATTGTCCCGCACTGAAAGATAATCCGAAAGGTTCACGAATCCGTCGCAACTCGCATCGCCAAGCGCCGGCGTGGCGTCACCGAAGTGATCACGAACTGATGTATAGTCATTCAGGTTTACGAAGCCATCTCGGTTTGCATCGCCAGGACAACAGTCGTCGGGGTCGATCAAATCCAAATCGACGTTTTCAGAGCTACCAGCGTGCTCAACCAGAGTAAGGGTGACAGTCTCACCCAACGCCGATGCGCCAAGAAAGAGCTGCATTCCATCCAGCGTCGCGCTGCGATTGACGCGGAGCGGCTGTGTCGAAAGCGGAAGCGCGCTCTCCCCCGGTGCAACGCCATCGAGAACCTGTTCGGCGGGAATCTGGATGACGTAGGAATACGCGCCACCCATCGGACCGATGATTTCTTTGAGCGATGTGCTAACGACGACGGGTTGCGATCCATCTGTCGGGGCGTAGGTCCATTGTAGCTCGCCGGTCGTCAGCAACTCGTTACCGCTAAAGACCTTCCCATACAGCACCAAATCAGGAGCAGGAATTCCGGCCCAAGCGGTCGCTGCTGTGTACACTGAGATTAACGCCGTGGCCATCAACGTGACAACCCCTCGAGCGAATCCACTTCTGCGGTTGTTCATTCTGGTACCTTTCACATTCGCGATGCTGGTCATGGTCAGATTCCCGAGTAGGCATAGGTTTGGAAGAAGAGCCGAATATCCGAGACGCCATTTCCGTCGCGAACATTGCCTTCGTCATCGAGCACGAAACTCCCGTCGGATGCCGCGCCGAGCTTGCCGTAGATGAAGCGCCTCAGGCCCTCTTCGCGGTCCGAGTGCAACGTGCCGCCGGGTATGATCAACATCCACTCCGTGTTCCAAACAGATCGGCCAATCAGTCGGCTGTCGTAGTGGACTTCGCCGTCATTGAAAGATCCGCTGTCGTGGTATGCGCGGAAAGATGAGAATCGCCTGAGAGTGATGAAGCCCTCGGAGATAGTGTCCTGTATCGGCGACCAACTCGGATCGGCGAGTGCAGCACCCCCAGCCGGGAACGGCGATGGAATCGCCTGGTCGAGGATGTTAAATGCGCGGACCTTACCCCGGTTTCCGGTGGGCGATCTCATGAGATCGTTACCAACGGGAACGAGGTAAACGCGCGGTGTATTCGACATCCCGCCGCCGGCGAGCGTGTTGTAGTTTGCGAACCACAAACCAACGGAACGAATCTTCGTGGCGAAGTTGGTCGAATCGTAGGAAGAATCCCCTGCGCCACTCGGCCAGGCCTGCCCCTCATCGAAGTTCACGAAGAAGTTTTGGGCGAAGTTTACGTTCGTACCGAACCTGAGAACGATCGCCGGTTCATTCGCCAATAGCGGATCATCAGGTGCTGCGGAGAACGGAATGCAATATCGCCTGAATTCTGGTATGGAGAATATGTTATCAACGATACCGGAACTGTTCCCATTGCCGAACGGCCTGCTGAGGACTTCACGCCAGTTGGTGGCGGCTGCGGCTTCTGTGATGCCACCCTCTGAGGCGTCCTCCTCGAGGCCAATTCTGAAGAGTTCTCTTCGGAGTGAAAACCTGTTCGTTTCGGTCTGTGGGTTTTCAAATCCGAGTTGGCTCTTCAGACTCAGATCCCAGTTTTGGAACATTCGAGCGAGAGGATCCGAGATCCCTGGATCGCCACTGATGTTTCCGACCTGTGGAATTCCGCCTATCATCACGCCGAGACTCCGCGACCGGACGATATCGGTTAGGAACTCGACGCCGGGGCCACGCGAGTCATCGCTGAGAAGGTTCGTTTCATAATCGTACGCCTTCACCGCGAGCCAGGAATAACGAGCCGCGACTTCGAGCGCCGCGCGATACTTTTGCACAGCCTCGTTGCGGAAGATGCGGAACGCCATGTCCTTGTATCGGTAATCCTGCACACGCGCGGAGGTCTTCCGACGGAATCGAGAGCGCTCTTCGAGTAGCCTGTTTCCTTCCTGAAGAACCTGCGTGTACTTGGCTGTTTTCTGCATAATCTCCTGTTCGATCTGAAGCAGCTCGAATCGAATTGTTGATTCATTCAGCAGGATGTTTCGGATTTCGGAGACCTGCTGCTGAACTTCGAGAACACTACTGGAGACCTGAATGGAGATGTCGGCCTGCCGATCGACTTGCGACGAAGTAATGGCGGCGGCTTCGCCGACCAACCCCGATGCAATCTCGAGGTTTCGGAGCACGGTATTGGTCACTGTGCCCGACAACGCGATCACACCACGAATTGGCGCGGTCACGTCGTTCGAGAACCCGACGACGGTCGGGACTGCTTCCTCGGTCGCTTCGAACATCTCAATAGAAGTGTCCTTCGCGATGCCGAATGCCTTCTCGGCGATGCTCGCCGCGAAGATCACAACGTCCATCGCGATGGCGGTGCCTTGCGCTGTGTTGAGAACGGTGAGTTGGCTTGCAGCAACGTCGTATTGAAGTTCGAGCAGCTTGAGCGCGTCGTCCAACTCGGCGACAAACGCCGAGTAATCATCGACTGTTTTGCGGAACTTCGTGATGGATTCAAACAGCGACAATTGGGCAATGTGGATATCGCCGTAGACCTGTCGGTCTGCTGTCCATTCCGGAGGTCTCACCGCGCCGTAACGCGGCGAGATGTGATAGGTTATCGCGACGTTTTCGCCAATACTGGAAGGCGGCGGCGCTAGCCCGTCGATATCCGTCAACGAGCTATCGGTGAACTCGAACTCCTGGTCCTCGATGATTTCTTGGAAGTTGAGGTCCTTGCGAATGTAGCCGGTGATCTCGCGAACCTCCAGGTCGATGATGTTAGCCTGTTCCAGTTGGCTCGGATCGAAATACATCCAGTGAATCAGGTCCGGCCCAAAGTAGCCATCCTTGAACGTCTTACCCGGTCCGATGTCATCGGGATAAGGTGTACCGAAAATCTCGATGAGGCGGTTCCTATAGTCAAACTCTTGATCGTCGACAACGACCTGAAAGTCGCTCACGTCGTCGGCCTGCGCTCTGAGCGCGAGCGTTGCTGCCGAGGCGTAGTCGAAGGTCTTCTCGGCGTTCTGCAGAGCACCGAGAGCGCGGTCGTAGACTTGCTCGAAGTGCGATTCTGCCAGACGGCCAGCGGAAAGCCTGGCCGGGTTAATGTCGAAGGGTACGGCGTTGCGCGCGATACCGAGCGGATTCTGTCCGGCGTTGGCCTGATCTACCTGACGTTGAATGTCAGCGAAGCTCGCACGAATCTCATTCAACTCGCCGACTGTGCTTCGATCTACTTTGCGGATGCTCGCGGGGTTCGTGTTCCCATCGTCAGGCGGCAGCAGCGCGTTCGCGGTCACCCAGTTCAGGTAGGAGCCCATACCCGCGCGCGCGGCCCACTCGGAAAGACCCCATGCACGCTCGGGGTTGGTATCCGTGTAGCCCTGCCATTGCTCGCTGGCCTCCTCGACATAGGAAGCGCGGTAGGTGAGGTTCACTACTTCCCTACCTGTAGCGGCCAGTTGAGCGGCGACCGTTGCGAACTTGCGCTCGTCAAAGTAGTCGACCTCCACTGGCTGACCGCCGACGAGGACCGCCTCCGTGCGCGGCACCCATGCAAATTCGGGCTGGCGAATCAGCGTGTAGTACGACTTGATGCCACTCAAGTAGTGGCCCCATGCGTCGCCGTGTCCCTGCGGATACAGCGCCGCGGCATCGATTTCATCAATGAGTGAGTCGCCGTTCTGATCGCTGATCGCATAATTCAATGCGTAGGCGACTTCACCGCCGGTGATATCGTTGGTGAAGTTCCAGATCAGTCGATTGTAAACTGGACGAACTTCAACATCAGGGAGGGATCCGTTGTCGCGACCGCGCAAGAGGAAGAGTTCCTCCTCCAAGAGCGATGCCGCTTGATTCATGAAGGGGTGAATCGACGTCGCCACCGGACCGAACACACCGTGGTCGGTACCGAAGGCAATCGTCGGATCGGACGCGTCGGCGTAGGCTTCATTACCTATCAATGTATACAGATCGGCGATGCGGCCTGCGGCGAGCAGGAGCGCGTCAGAAACGCCTGTCGAGATTCCGGCATCAGGAACCCCGTCCCTGCCGGGGGTTTGGCTGATCACGTTACCTTCTGAATCGAGATTCTGAATGAACTGATCAAGATCGAGTCTCGGTATCGCGAAGATGCTCAATGCGAATGCGCGATTCAGTACTGATTGATAGGTTTCAATCAGTCCCAACTCGTCGACTGTGTTACAGCTGAGTGGGACGTTGCCTTCCCATCGCTCGCCTGCCTGACTGATCATGCTGACGACTGTGTTAACAGTGCGATTGATGTAGTCGACGAAGTTATCTTCTGCGCCCTGAATACCGCCGCCGGTGGCTCGCTGACGGAAGGGACCGAAGTCGCCGATGACGCGCTTCACCCAACCTTCAGTAAGGCCAGCGCGCGTCCACGGGCTATAGACCTGGCCGCAATATGTACTGAACCCGGTCTTGGGCCGGTAGCGCACGATCCAGAAGAGATCCGATAGGATAATCTCGCCCGAGGGATCCATGAGCGTGATGTCGACCGCACCCTCGCCATCGAAGGGAAAGTCCGTCCACACCGTCAGATCGTCGGGCGGAGGTGGCGAGCCGGTATCCGCGAGGATCTTCAGATACGTCGCCGCGTCGGTGTATCGCCATTCGAACTCGTAGTTGTCGGCCTGCCCCGCGAAGTCGCCGTTGTGCCGCAGCGCAACGCGTTCGTTGAACGGGCAATCCGGATAGATGATCTTGATGTCGCCCATCGCGAAGGGGCACTCGACGCGGATTACTTCAACACTAACAGCCCCCATCGATTCAGGCTTGTTATTGAAGACGAGAGTTACGAAGCCGTTGCCCTGTGCGAGAGCAGTTGTCAGTGCGAGCGAATCCCACGCGCTCTTTCTGGCGCCATCGCTTTCGAACCAGGAGACACCCTGCCCGCCGCCAACGTCGGCGCCGTTAAACACGCTCGGTATCAGGTCGAGGTTTCCGTCGCCGTTGATGTCAGCCGCCACGACCGAGGTTACCGTGTTCGTCTGACTGGAGACGTCGTGCTTTTCGAATGCTGGCGGATCGATGCCATTATTCTCGAACCACGAGAAGTTGTCGTCCGTCGGTGAACTGGCTACAAAGTCCACGTCGCCATCGCCCTCAACATCAAATGCGATCACATCAGTGAGGTCCGTGAAACCCTCTCCCGCGCGGCGGGATTCAAAGCGAGGAGTTTCGGTGGGATTGTGGATGTGCAGAATCACGCGGCCATCGCTCTCGGAGGACGACAGAATGTCGTCGATACCGTCGCCATTCAAGTCGGCGTAGGCGATGCCGCTCGGCGCCTGAATGAGCATGTCATCGACAAGCTCTTTCACCCAATCGCTGCCGCCAGAGCTCTTCGGCGACTGGTCATTCCTGTACCAATCGACCTGATCGTTTGTGATGCTTCCAATGATCAAATCGTTCCAGTTATCATCGTCGATGTCGCCGATCGCAACTGCGCCAGAATTTGAGCTTGAAGTTGTGACGGCGTAATTATTCCAGTGCCCGGTATTGCCGTCGTACTCGAACCAGATAACGCCGTTATTGGAGGTAGCTATCACAAGGTCCGAATCGCTATCGTCATCGATTTCACCGATGTCGAAATCGGTAATGTCGTTGTCGTCGGTCGAGATGGGATACTTGCTCCAGCTGCTCCCATCATTCACAAGGAACGACAGGCGCTCGGCGGTGGTGGGTGAATCCGTCGCTAGTACAAAGTCTGCTTCTGAATCGCCATCAAAGTCGTGGCTCATGAACTTAATCGGGGTGCCGGTGTAGGAAGGCCCGCTGATCGGATGCATCGACCAACCCATGCCAACGCTCTCCATGTTTTCATACCATTGGAAAGTTCCACCGCTGGCCACCATCAAGTCCACATCGTCATCGTTATCAATGTCGCCAGATGCGACAGCGACATCCCCGCCGAGCGAGTTATCGATGGAGTTGCGCGAGAAAACTGTGAACGCGATGAGTATCGGGTCTTGTGTGAGAGTAAAGAGCCCTTCGACAGCTGCCTGCCAAACGGCATCGTCGCTCAAATCGAGGAGCGCTTGCTTTTCGCGAAGGGTCATCACATTGGGAAGAAGCATGTCCTCGCCGGTGATGAACTTCACATAGTCCCCGTTGAACCGAAGACGACCTGCATTGTCGTCCCAAGTCACGCGGCGGCGAATGTGCGGTGCGAGTTCTTCGAACTCCAACACACCCATGTTGCGAATGGTTTTAACCTCGGACTTGAACGTTAACTCATCCTCGAACGTCGCGAATGGAAGTGGAACAAATCGGCTCCGCGTCGGATCGATCAGGTCGAGACTCTTGCCCTGCCCCTGCATGAGGGATTGCTGTCGGATCACGTCAACGCTATCTGCGCCAGCAAGTCCCGGCAAACCGCGCTTCGGCTCCACCAGTGACTCAGCAGCGAAGAGCACGGGGGCCTCAGTGGGCCACTCGACGACATAGTAAACCGGGTTCGGTGTGCCGGCGTTCGCAGGTGTTTGCCAATCGTCGAGCCACGGAAGGCACGTACCGATTTCGAATTCTTCATCGGACGCAAAAAGCGACGTATTCCTCAGTGCCGTCTTGTAGTCATCCGGGACGTAGAACCCGTCTCGGGTTCGGTAGAAATAGCGCATTTCGACTGTTTCGGAGCTGACACCATCTGCTCCGGCGGCAATAGCCCAGAACGCTCCGGTACGGTCCTGAAGGACGAGATCAGGTGTCGCGGTGTAGTTACCGTCGAATGCACCGGGCGTACTCGGCTGGCAAGTCGGGAACAGAGTTGTGCGAAGGGGATACGGTGCCTGAATCGTGTTCCCAACTTCGCCGACTGGAAAGTCGTAGAAGAAGTCGGACAATGCGCTCGTCCGCTCGACCTTGAAGAGCTTGATCTGAGGGCGGTCACTATCGGTCGGGTCGAGATACTTTAGCAGTACGTAGTTCTCCGAGGTCGTCGGTACGCCGAGGTCATCGCGCAGCGCGAACGCGACTGGCCCCGCGTCCTGCTCGATGATCAGAGCGTGCTCTTCGTTCGGATTGAAACCGAGCACAGGGAAGTCGTCAGCTGTCCCCAACATGTCGTCATCGCCGGGGTCCATCCGCTCGTTTTGAACATATATCGAGGGGAATCTGTAGGTTTGCTCCGGCAGAGTACCCGAGCCGATTTGACTCGCGATGACGATGGAGTCGCCGGGCGGATGCGCCGTCGGCCACTCGACCGTCATCTCCATTGGATGTGATGGCCAGAAGATTTGGAAGTCCTGCTCCGTATCGCGATCGAGCGGGTCGATCACCTTCAAGCCATGCTCATAGAACGTGAGGTCCCAATCATCGTCGCCTGTTCCGCGTCCAGTAAGGTCAACGTTGACGGCGATCAAGGGGCCCGTCTCGGGGGCTGATTCCCTGTCGTAGTAACCGGTTTGCGCTGCGTAGAATCCGTATTGGCTGTGCATGTACGGCTCACCACCATCCAGATTATGCAGCGTCGGCGTATCCAGCGGGTTTGCGGGGTGCGCGAAGTTGACCGTTTCGCCCCACTTGCCGAAGTCCGTTCCGACATCTACAGTGTCGCTTCCGTTTATCTCACCGAACGGCAATGACCAAAGGAACTGGAAGTAAATCGGATCCTCGAAGGGATTATCACCAGTCGAAAGGATCATCAGCGTGCGCCCGCGGCGCGATGCAGTGAACTGCTTCATTGCCGAGACCTGAGCGCCGTCGGCGTCTGTCTCGGTGACCGTCACCGACGCCGTTTGGATGGTATCGCCGCTGCTGTTGTCACCTTCCAACGGAACGGGCGGGGTGTCCAATATGTGGAACTGGTAGAACGCGTTTTCTGGGTCATCGTACGTCGAAGTTCCCGGCCAAATCAGCGCCGCGACGGTGATTCCCATCGAGCCGCGGAGCGGGTCGGTTCCGTCGATCCAATCGATTTCGACTCCGGGGAAAGGCGACACGGCATAGAGCTTTTGCGTCCCCTGATGCCAGAACGTTGTCCCGGGAGGATTCACGTTCGGCCCTGCCGTCGGGAGTTTCGCGATGTCCACGCTGGACGGAGGTACAATC